>CALGGP010000293.1 GCA_937915885.1 uncultured Selenomonadales bacterium
AATCGACTATGCCGGACGCGGCAGACGCTTCGGGGGTGTCTGATTGAAACAGAGAATTATCTCCGGCGTGATTGGCGCGGCTCTTCTGGCAGGGGTGCTGGTTCTGCACAATACGATAGTATTTCCGTTAGCGTTCGCGGCGATTGTCGGAGTGATTCTGTTCGAGTTAATCCGTGCAGTCGGCGGACTGGAATTCAAGCTTTCCACCGGAGCAGTGATGGCTTACGGAATCTTATCAATTATATTATCCTCACTGCTGCGGGATGATGTTTCCGGAGCAGGCTGGCAGCTGGCAGGCATATTTTATCAGGTTCTGATGCCCGTCTGTCTGACGCTGATATTCTGGGACTATATGCGCCACCCGAAAACATTCACAATCGAACAGGGTGCGTTTATGATTGCCGCGATGATATTAGTCACAAATTCGTTCACGCTTCTGATGGCTATGAATCATGATGAAAATCATAGTCTGTTCTATGTGATTCTGTCACTCTGCGGCGCGTGGATTGCCGATACCGGCGCATATTTCTCCGGCGTTGCCTTAGGCAGGACAAAACTCTGCCCCGAAATCAGCCCGAAAAAAACCGTGGAAGGCTTTATCGGCGGACTTGTCAGCAATACGCTGTTATTCGTCCTGATTTTCTTTCTCTATGCGAAAGGATGCGGTCTTGGTTTCGGAATCTTACAGGCTCTGAAAGCCGGACTGTTAGGTCTGGTCTGCGCCGCTGTCAGCGTTCTGGGCGATTTGACGGCTTCGGTTATCAAGCGTCAGAAGGGAATTAAAGATTACGGAAACATCATGCCCGGACACGGCGGTTTAATGGACAGATTCGACAGCGTCTTGTTTGTCATTCCGGCGTTTTACTGGTGTATGCAGTTATTCCCGATTTTATAAAAGTAAGCAAAATCAATAAACCTGTCTGACCGGATAGGTTTATTGTCTTAATAGGAGTTGTTTGAATCATGAAAAAAGTCGCTCTTTTAGGCTCTACCGGGTCGATAGGCACACAGGCTCTTGAAGTTATCGAAAAGCACGGTCTGAAAGTTACTGCCTTAGCCGCGAACCGTCAGGCGGAAAAATTAGCGGAACAGGCAAAGAAATTCCATCCTGAATGCGTCTGCATCTATGACGAATTCCAAGCCGGAAAACTGAAAGAATTACTCTCCGGCGAAAATATCGAAATTCTGACAGGCATGAACGGCTTGTGTCAGATTGCTTCTGACAAGAATGCTGATATTGTTCTGAACAGCGTTGTCGGCATGGTCGGACTGCTTCCGACGCTGAAAGCTGTCAAAGCCGGAAACGATATCGCCCTCGCGAATAAAGAAACACTCGTCGCCGGCGGTGAACTCGTTATGAAAGCCGCCGCCGAAAACGCCGCGATCGAGCGTCAACGGCAGGATTTGATTGATAAGATCGCCGAGGGGATCACCGTCGATATCCCGCCCGTCATGGTCGAAGAGCAGATCACCAAAATGATCCGCGAGCGCGAACTGCAACTGCAGGCGGCGGGCATGTCGATGGAGGAATATTTCCAAGAGTCGGGGCATGCGATGGACGA
Organism: uncultured Selenomonadales bacterium; assembly: GCA_937915885.1. Lineage (GTDB taxonomy): Bacteria > Bacillota > Negativicutes > Selenomonadales > Selenomonadaceae > Quinella. The sequence continues at coordinate 1,563 of CALGGP010000293.1, forward strand.
ACTGCGCGAGTCGATGCGCGAGGACGCCGAAAAAGCCGTGCGCATCAGTCTGATGCTCGAGACGGTGGCGGAGACCGAGGATATTCACGTCGACGAGCAGGATTATCGATATGAGCTGGCGGTGCTGGCGGCGACTTACGGCATCCCGCCGAAGGAAATTCAAAAGATCATTCGCAAGGAACGGCAGGGGGCGCTGCTCGTATCGAACGCGCTCCGTCGAAAAGTGATCAGCTTCCTCGTCGAAAATAACATCAAACCGCCCGTCGAAGAGAGGCCCGTCGAAGAAAAAGAAGCGGCGCCCGTCGAAGAAAAAGAGTCGGAGGATAAATGATGTCCTATTACGTCCCCATTGTCATCGAGAAAACGGGGCGCGGTGAGCGCGCTTACGACATTTATTCGCGGCTGTTGAAGGATCGCATCGTGATGCTCGGCGGTCCGATCAATGACGATGTCGCCAACACCGTCGTTGCGCAACTGCTTTTTCTCGAATCCGAAGACCCCGACAAGGATATTCATCTGTACATCAACAGCCCGGGCGGGCTCGTGACTGCCGGCTTGGCGATCTATGACACGATGCAGTATATCAAGCCCGACGTGTCGACGATTTGTATCGGTCAAGCGGCGTCGATGGGATCATTGCTGTTGACGGCGGGAGCAAAGGGCAAAAGATTTTCCCTGCCGTTGGCGCGCATAATGATCCATCAGCCGCTCGGAGGCGCCAGCGGGCAATCGACCGATATTCAAATACAAGCGCGGGAAATTCTCCGATTGCGCGAGATCGGCAACGACATCCTCTGCAAACACACCGGTCAGCCGCGCGAAAAAATCATCGCCGATACCGAACGCGATAACTTCATGACGCCCGAGGAGGCGAAGGCGTACGGGCTCATCGACGATGTAGTGTCACGTCCGATCAAAGCGTGAGGAGTGTCGAATATGTTGAAGTTCGGCAGCAGTACCGTAAAGTGTTCATTCTGCGGCAAGAACGAGCGCGCCGTTCGCAAACTCGTCGCCGGTCCCAACGGCGTTTATATTTGCAACGAGTGCATTGAATTGTGCATGGATTTGGTTAATCCCGAAGGCAGCTATGACGACGATGATTTTGAGGGTGAGTATGAAACGCCCGATCTGCCCAAGCCGAAGGAGATTTGCTCGATCCTCGATCAATACGTGATCGGTCAGGCGGACGCGAAAAAAACTCTGTCGGTCGCCGTCTACAACCATTATAAGCGGATCAATCAGAAGGCGTTGCGGCGCTCGAAAAATGAGGTCGAACTGCAGAAGTCAAACATTCTGATGATCGGACCGACGGGTTGCGGCAAAACGTTGCTTGCACAGACGTTGGCGCGGATATTAAACGTGCCGCTGGCGATCGCCGACGCGAACTCCTTGACGGAGGCGGGCTATGTCGGCGAGGACGTTGAAGACGTGCTGTTGAAATTGTTGCAGGCGGCGAACGGCGACATCGAAAAGGCGGAGCGCGGGATCGTTTACATCGACGAGATTGACAAGATCGCGCGCAAGACCGGTGAATCGCGAGACATCTCCGGCGAGGGCGTTCAGCAGGCGCTGTTGAAGATTCTCGAGGGGACGATCGTATCGGTGCCGTCGACGAGCGGCGGACATCGACACTCCATGACGCCCGAGTACATTCGCCTCGACACGAAAAATATATTGTTCATCTGCGGCGGAGCGTTCACCGATCTCGACAGAGTGATCGAGCAACGGTTGAGCGGATCGGCGCTGGGCTTCGGAGCCGCAATCAAGTCGAAGGACGAACACGACGTCGGGCAAATTCTGAAAGAAGTGCTGCCGGACGACCTGTTGAAGGACGGATTGATCCCCGAGTTCGTCGGTCGATTGCCGATCATCGTGACGCTCGAGGCGCTCGACGAGGACGCGCTCACCGACATTTTAACCAAGCCGAAGAACGCGCTCATCAAACAGTATCAAAGGATGCTCGAGATGGACGGCGTGAAGGTGGTGTTCGAGGACGATGCGATCCGCTTGATCGCGCGGGAGGCGTTGCAACGAAACTCGGGGGCGCGCGGACTCCGCTCGATACTCGAAAAGCTGATGCGGAGCGTGATGTACGAGGCGCCTTCGTTCGACGGCAACGCGACTTGTTACATCACAAAGGACGTTGTCAAATATCATCGAGACCCGGTCGTCAAGCTCGACGGCAGGTCTCGAAAGCAACTCAACGGTTGATAAAATGCCGCGCAGAATCCTGCACGGCTTAATTTTTAATTGCGAGGTGATAACATGGCTCAAACGATAAATCTGCCGCTGGTGCCGTTGCGCGGTATGACGATATTTCCGAATATGATAGTGCATCTGGACGTGGGGCGCGAGAAGTCGATCAACGCGATCGAGGCGTCGATGGTCGAGAATCGGAAAATATTTTTGGTGGCGCAAAAGTCGCTCGACGATGAAAATCCGACGCGCGAGGACATTTACGACATCGGGACGGTCTCCGAGATCAAACAGATAATGAAATTGCCCGACGGCAACATCAGAATTTTGGTCGAGGGCAACAATCGGGCGCTGGTGGTCGGCTACCGCGTGTTCGAGAATTACACGGAAGTCGACGTTGAAGTGCACGAAGACCATTGGACGACGACAATGCAGTTGGAGGCGCTCATCAGAGGCGTGGTGCATGAGTTCGAGGAGTGGGTGAAACTCAGTCGAAAAATCCCGCCGGAGACGTTTGTCGCGGTGACGATCCTCGAGGACGTCGGGCGGCTGTCGGATTTGATTGCAAGTCACTTGAATTTGAAGCTCGAGGACAAACAGGCGCTGCTCGAGGCGTTTGACGTGCAGAAGCGGCTCGAAAAACTTTACGAGATTTTATTCAAAGAGATCGAAATGTTGAAGATGGAGAATAAAATCGGGCAACGCGTCAAGGGGCAAATCGAAAAAATTCAAAAGGATCATTATTTGCGCGAACAGTTGAAGGCGATCCACAAAGAGTTGGGCGAGGACGAGGATCGGACGGACGAAATTGAGGCGTATCGCAAAAAATTGGAGGAGGGCGATTATCCCGACGATGTCAAACAGATCGTCGACAAGGAACTGAAGCGAATGGAGCGGCTGCCGTCGATGTCGCAGGAGCTCAACGTCATAAAGACTTATATCGACCTGCTGATTGATCTGCCGTGGCGTGTGTCGACGGAGGACGTGTCGGACATCGTCAACGCGGAAAAAGTACTCAACGAAGATCATTACGGGCTGGTGAAAATCAAGGAACGGATATTGGATTTCCTTGCGGTGCGCGAATTGACGAAGGACAAACCGGCGCCGATATTGTGTTTGGTGGGACCGCCGGGCGTGGGCAAAACTTCATTGGCGTCATCGATCGCTCGAGCGATGAATCGGAAATTCATACGGGCGTCGTTGGGCGGCATCAGAGACGAGGCGGAGATCAGAGGGCATCGACGGACTTATGTCGGAGCGATGCCGGGGCGGATCATTCAAGGGATCAGGAAGGTCGGCGCGAACAATCCGGTCTTTCTGCTCGACGAGGTTGACAAGATCGGGGCGGCGGGCTACAACGGTGATCCTTCGTCGGCGCTGCTGGAGGTGCTTGATCCCGCGCAAAACAATACATTCAACGATCACTATGTGGACACGGCGTTTGACTTGTCGCATGTGTTGTGGATAGTGACGGCGAACAATCTGTCGACGATCCCGAAGCCGTTGCGCGATCGAATGGAGATCATCACGCTGTCGAGTTACACGGAGGCGGAGAAATTAGAGATCGCGAAACGATATCTCGTCCGTCGGCAGAAGGAGGCGAACGGGCTCAGCGGCGCGGACGTATACTTCGGAGCGGGCGTCATACAAGAAATCATAGCGGAGTATACGCGGGAGGCGGGCGTTCGAGAGCTGGAGCGGATAATCGGCAAGGCGTGTCGGAAGGCGGCGCGCAAAATCGTCGAGGGCAATCCGAAGCCGATATACATCTCGAAAAAAAATCTGCTCGACTTCCTCGGACGACCGAAATTCATGACGTCGAAGGCGGAGAAAAAACCGCAAGTCGGAGTGTCGACGGGCATGGCGTGGACGGAGGTCGGCGGAGATATTTTGCCGACAGAGGCGATTGTGCTCAAGGGCAAGGGGCAATTGATTTTGACGGGAAAATTGGGAGATGTGATGCAGGAATCGGCGCGCGCGGGCTTGACATACATTCGATCGCGTTCCGATGTGATGAAACTCGAGGACGATTTTTACGAGAAGAACGATATTCATATCCACGTGCCGGAGGGGGCGGTGCCGAAGGACGGACCGTCGGCAGGGATCACGATGGCGACGGCAATGATCTCGGCGCTGACGAAGAGAAAAGTTAGATCGGACGTGGCGATGACGGGCGAAATCACGTTGAGGGGGAACGTCCTGCCGATCGGCGGGCTGAAGGAAAAAGTGTTGGCGGCGTATCGAGAGGGAATGCATACGATCATCTTGCCGAAGGACAACGCAAAGGATTTGGAGGATATTCCCGAGAACGTCAAAGCGAAATTGGAGTTCGTCACGGTCGAGCACATGGACGAAGTGTTGAAGACGGCGTTGTTGAAATGAGCGAAAAAATAACGGTGACGAGCAGCGAATATATTTTGTCGGCGGTGAAGCGGGCGCAATATCCGACGGAGGCGCTGTCGGAGGTGGCGTTCATCGGACGGTCGAATGTAGGCAAGTCGTCGCTGATCAATTCGTTGCTCCGTCGAAAAAATTTGGCGCGAACGTCGCAGACGCCGGGCAAAACTCAGACCATCAATTTCTATAAGGTCGATCTGAAGATCAATCGAACGCCCGACATCGAACGCCCCGACAGCGCCCCGGAACCGGAGGACCAGTCGTACCAGCAGGAGGAAATCGCGTTCCAGTTGGAGCGCAACGCGGACTTCCAGCAGTTGCTCGCGCAGGTGGAAAGCCGTCTGGGGAAACGCCTGTCCCCAAAGGCGCTGTCAAGGCTGCTCGGACTGCTCAACACGGTCGGCCTGCCGTCCGACGTGATTTACATTCTGGTCAACCACTGCGCGGAGCGTTACGCCGCCCTTCAGGGGGAAGGCCGCGTTCCCACCATGGCCTATATCGCAAG
>CALGGP010000294.1 GCA_937915885.1 uncultured Selenomonadales bacterium
ATCGAGACGCCGGTGATGTCGGCTTGTCGACGATGAACGGCATTTGTTTTTTGACGGCGGTCTGCAAATTTCCGCGCGGCGTCCTTCATCTCGAAAACAGCCTTCGTAAAAATCCGCGCCACCCGCGCTTAACTCTGATCGTCTGATCGGTGAGCAGATGATTGGCGAGCGCTATGATGCATCGAGACGCCGGTGATGTCGGCTTGTCGACGATGAACGGCATTTGTTTTTTGACCGCGTCCTGGACGGAGCGATCCTCGAACACATATCCCGCGCAATCGATCGGAACCGTGATCGGGATTTCGAGAAATTTCCGCGCGGCGTCCCGCAGTTTCGACGTGACATCTTCACTTTCGTCGATCTCGTCAATCCGATTGACTATTATTCTGATGTCGCGTTTCTTGGAATTGCGGCAATACATCTTGAGCACGGCGAAGGCGTCACTGATCGATGTCGGCTCGTTGGTCGTGACGAGCAGCGTCTCGTCGGCGGCGACAATGAAGTCGAGCACCTGTCGACCGAGCCCCGCGCCCGTGTCGATTAAAATTATGTCGGCAAGTTTATCGGCGGCGGCAAGTTTTTTGTGGAGAATTTTTTGCTCCTTCTTGGTAAAGTTGAGCGCGCGCTCGATGCCGCTCGAGCCGCTGACATAATTGATGCCGAACGTCGAGTCGATGACAATATCCTTGAGCTCGACGCCGTCCTCGAGCAGATCGAGCATGTTGCGATGCGACACGCTCCCGAGGATCAAATCGACATTCGCCATGCCGATATCGGCGTCAATCAAGAGCGTGCGCTTGTTCATGAGTTGGAGGGCGATCGCCAGATTGACGGCAATATTGGTTTTGCCGACGCCGCCCTTGCCGCTGGTGATCGTGATCACTCGCGTCGAATGCTTTTTGCCGAACATCAGCGACGGATCCAAAGACGATTCGTTATCGGTGTCCTGCTGCTCCGCCTTCGCTTGAGCTTTGCGCGCCTTCTTCCTCAGGCTCGCCGCTTGATCCTCCAACATAAATTCTCCTCTCGACTAAAAATGTTTTCGAGAGATTATAGCACCGCAACGATCGACTTTCAACGAAAAAAAGGCGCCGCCAATGACGGTCGCCCTCAAATACATTCAGATCAATTTTTGGACGGTCTCACTGATGCGGCGGGCGACGCGGACGTTATTCATGACGTAGAGGTGAACGCCGTCGACGCCGTTGGCGAGCAGATCGACAATCTGATTGAGCGCGTAGACGATGCCGGCTTCCATGAGCGCGTCGTCGTTGTCGCCGTACTTATCGAGAATGCGACGGAATTTGATCGGGAGGCAGGCGCCGCAAATATTTACCATGCGCTCGATCTGGCGTTTTTTTGTGACGGGCATAATTCCGGCTTCTATGGGGATTTTGATTCCGATTCGTTGAGCGCGGTCGCGGAAATAATAAAAGGCGTTGTTGTCGAAAAACAGTTGGGAGATCAATCCGTCGACGCCGGCATCGACCTTTTGTTTGAGATGATTGAGATCGGTATCGAAGTCGGGCGCCTCGGTGTGAACTTCGGGATAACAGGCGGCGTAGATTTTAAACTTCCGCGCGGATTTTTGACGGATATGATTGATGAGATCGACGGCGTGAGGGAAATCGTTTTTGGGCTCGACGCCGGGCACGCGATCGCCTCGGAGCGCAAGGATATCATGAATGTCGCGACGGTCGAGCTCGGACAACATCTCGTCGACATCGGCGTGCGTGAGATTGATGCAGGGGATGTGCGCGACGGCTTGACGATTGTATTTATTTTTGATGGCGTCGGCGACCTCGATCATACGGGCGCCGGCGTTGGCGGAGGAGCCTCCGGCGCCGCACGTGACGGAAATAAAATCGGGCTTGAGATCGGAGAGTTGGTCTAGGGTGTCGTAAATTACATCGACGGGCATATCCTTTCGCGGAGGAAACACTTCAAACGAAAACATTTTTATACAGCCTCCAATTTTTTTTGACGGGGCGACGAAGATTTTTTGTGGGCGCCGCTCAACGCTCCCACCCTCCGAGTGCGGCGCCCGACTGAGGACAGTGGTTCCCGCCCCGCGTTGGCGGCGCCTAACTGCTTCAATCGTGCCGCCCATCGAGCGCGGCGTCCGACTGAGTTCGCGGTTCCCATCTCGCGTTGGCGGCGCCCGACTACTTCAATTGTGCCGCCCATCGAGCGCGGCGTCCGACTGAGTTCGTGGTTCCCGCCCCGCGTTGGCGGCGCACCGTCAATTAGGAATTAGGAATTAGGAATGAGGAATTAGGAATTGGAGCGACGGGGCAACGGGCGACGACGCCGCAGGGTGGGCATGCCATCCTCTGTTGGGCGCCGACACCAGGGGGCGGGCGCGGCGTCGGCGCCCTCTCATCGTCGCTCGGGATAATTTATTTTTCGAGCCGAAACGATTATAATGATCGCGCCAATCAATGGCAATAAATTTTTCAAGAGGGCAAAAATGCTTCTGCACAATAAAATTTTTCTCTACGCCACGGAATTTTTTGCGGGCATGTCGGTGATGGCGGTCGAGCTCGGCGCAAGTCGTCTGCTCGCCCCATACTTCAGCTCCTCGCAAATCGTCTGGACGATCATCATCGGCACGATCATGATCGCAATGGCGCTCGGCAACGTCTACGGCGGACGCCTCGCCGATCAAAATTCCGATCCCGCACTCCTCTACCGTCGAATTATCATCGCCGCCATTTGGATCGCCGCGATCCCTTTCGCCGGCAAATACATCATCGCCTTCATCGCCGGACTTTTGATCACCACCATCGATACAAATCTGCTGACGTGGGCGGCGTTCCTCTCGTGCATGACGATCTTCGTTTATCCGCTGTTTCTGCTCGGCACCGTCACTCCATGCCTCGTCAAATACGCGACCGATTCTCTCGACGACAACGGTAAAATTGTCGGCAACCTCGGCGCGTTTCAAACGATCGGATCGATCATCGGAACGTTTATCCCGACCTTCGTGACGATCCCCGCCGTCGGTACCGCGATCACTTTTCTGATCTTCTCGAGCATCTTACTGATCATCGGGCTGATTTATTTTATAAGCATCGGGCGCAATCAAAATACGATCGCCGCGTCGACGATCGTATTTATTCTGTTGAGCGCGCTCGGAACGTCGAGCAGTTTCGCGTTCTGGCGGACGGACATCACGCTCGAGGACGAATCGATTTACAATTATTTGCAGGTGCGCGACGATGCACAACGGACGGTGCTGTCGACAAACGTGATGTTCGGAGTGCAATCGATCCGCGTCAAGGATCGGCAGTTGACGGGCATGTATTACGATTACGCGTTGGCGGCGCCGACAATTTTTTCGGATCGGACGGAGATAAAAATTTTGGTGCTCGGCATGGGCGCGGGGACGTTTGCGGAGCGCTGCCGACATTATTTCCCGCAATCAAAAATAATCGGCGTGGAGATCGACGAGAAGATCACATCGATCGCGCGGGAGTATTTCAATTTGCCGTCGGACATTCCGATCGTCACTTACGACGGGCGGGCGTATCTTCAATCGGTCGATGAAAAATTCGACGTGATCATGGTCGACGCCTATCAGGACATAACGATCCCGTTTCAAATGAGCACGACGGAATTTTTTTCGATGGTACGGGATCACTTGACGGCGGACGGGGTGATGGTGGTCAACATGAGTTTGCGCGATGAATCGGAGGGCAGCATCAACGAATGTTTGACTGATACGATCGCGGCAAATTTTTCGGACGTGAGGCTGGTCGACGTTGGGCGCGGGACGAATCGCGAAGTGTTTGCGGCGTCGACGGTCGGGACGTTGGATCGATTGTCGGCTCGAGCGGCGGAGCTCGGCGATGAAGAATTGCGTCGGCTGATGCTCGAGATCGAAAAAAATTGGTCGGCTCCGCGCGGAGGAAATTATATATTGACGGACGATCGGGCGCCGGTGGAGTTATTGGGCATGCGCGCGCTCGACGGGCTTGTTCGTCAGCAGATAAAATTTTACAGGGGCGTTGCCGATAAATTCATCGAATGATATAATCAATCCAACGAAACGAAAGGACGGTGATCACATTGAAGACAATCGCAATCGCCGGGACGTTCGACACCAAGGGGCGCGAGTTCGCATACGTCAAGAGACTCGTCGAGCAGCTCGGCATCAAACCGTTTATGATCCACACGGGCGTGTTCGAGCCCGCATTCTCCGTCGACGTGACGAACGACGAAATTGCGGCGGCGGTCGGTCAAGACATCAAGGCGATCGTCAAGCGCAAGGATCGGGCGCTCGCAACCGAAACACTGTCGAAGGGCATGGAAAAACTCGTGCCCGAACTCTATCGTCAAAAAAAATTCGACGGGATCATTTCCTTCGGCGGCTCGGGCGGAACGTCGCTTGTCACTCCCGCCATGCGCGCGCTGCCGATCGGCGTCCCGAAAGTGATGGTGTCGACAATGGCGTCGGGCAACGTCTCTCAATACGTCGGCACGAGCGATATCGTTATGATGCCTTCGATCGTCGATGTCGCGGGGCTCAACAAAATATCGAAGATGATCTTCAGCAATGCGGTGCTGGCAATTGCGGGCATGGTCGAGGGACGCGATCGATTGACGGTCGACACATCGGAGAGCAAACCGTTGATAGCGGCGTCGATGTTCGGAGTGACAACGCCGTGCGTCGATGCGGCAAAAGATTATCTCGAGCAAAACGGCTATGAAGTGCTCGTGTTTCATGCGACGGGCACGGGCGGACGGACGATGGACGCACTCATCAACGAAGGATTCTTCGCAGGCGTGCTCGATCTGACGACAACCGAGTGGGCTGATGAGCTCGTCGGCGGAGTGCTCAATGCGGGGCAACATCGTTGCGAAGCGGCTGTCAATAAAAAAATTCCGCAGGTGGTATCGGTCGGCGCATGCGACATGGTCAACTTCGGACCGATCGACACCGTCCCGCAACAATTCTCCGCGCGGAATCTTTACAAGCACAACCCGACGGTGACGTTGATGCGCACGACCGTCGACGAGAACAAACAGATCGGTGAAAAGCTCGCGTCGAAATGGAACGCGGCGCAGGTGCCGATGACGGTGTTGCTGCCCAAGCGCGGGGTGTCGATGATCGATGCGGACGGGCAACCGTTCAACGGCGTCGAGGAACGTCGGGCGCTGTTCGATGCGATCGAGCGCGGGATCGACAATCCCAACGTTGAGATCGTCGAGCTCGACAACAATATCAACGACAAAGACTTCGCGCTGACGGCGGCGCGCAAACTGATTGAACTCATCGAGAAAAAATAATTTCGGAGGCTGATTGCAATGTTGAAGAAGACCAGAGCACAGATCATGGACGACTTCCGTGCGCAAGTGGCGGCGGGCAAAATCCTCGTCGGCGTCGGCGCGGGGACGGGCATCACCGCCAAGTGCAGCGAAAAGGCGGGCGTCGACATGCTCATTATCTACAACTCGGGGCGCTTTCGTATGGCGGGGCGCGGTTCGCTGTCGGGGCTACTCGCGTACGGCGACGCCAATAAGATCGTCCAAGAGATGGGTTGCGAAGTGCTTCCGATCGTCAAGAAGACGCCGGTGCTCGCGGGCGTGTGCGGCACTGATCCGTTCCGCGTGATGGAGATTTTCTTGAAACAATTGAAGGATCAGGGCTTCAACGGCGTACAGAATTTCCCGACGGTCGGATTGATCGACGGCAAGTTCCGCGCCAATCTCGAGGAAACGGGCATGGGCTACGGGCTCGAGGTCGATATGATTCGGACGGCGCATGAGCTCGACATGTTGACGTGCCCTTACGTGTTCGATCCCGATCAGGGACGCGCGATGGCGGAGGCGGGCGCCGATATCCTTGTGGCGCATATGGGACTGACGACGAAGGGCTCGATCGGCGCGGAGACTGCCGTCACGCTCGACGACTGCTGTGAAAAAATCCGAGCGATCATCAAGGCGGGGCGCGAAGTGCGGAGTGATATCATGGTGATCTGCCACGGCGGACCGATCGCCGATCCCGAAGATGCGGCGTATGTGATCAAAAACGTTCCGGAGATCGACGGATTCTTCGGCGCGTCGTCGATCGAGCGGCTTGCCTCCGAGCGCGGCATGACTGCTCAGGCGGCGGCGTTCAAAGCCATCGCGAAATAAAAAAATACAGCCTCGAAAAATTTTTAAGCCGTCGAGATTTTATCGACGGCTTTTTTTTTACGGCTCGAATCGGACGGCGGCGGCTTTCAACTGTTGAGCGTTGTCGGCGAGCGCCACGCGCTCCGGCTCGGGGATTCCGTCCGGCACATGACTTTCGATCACCAACCGCATTTTTATTTCCGATCGCTCCAAACTCATTAATATATCCGCGATCTCCGCCGCGATCCGATCGATCCCCCGCGACGGTCGATCCAATTTCAATTCAAATTCCGCGCGGAATTTTGTCGGCGGCGGTTCCTCCGTCTCGTCCTCAACAATTATCGGCTCTTCAATCGTCGACTCCGCGATCTCTTCAATAATCGGCTCCGACTTCTTCAGTTGAGCCTCCACCCCTTCGCGCCGCACGATCAATTGATCCAACGACTCAATTTCTATCGGCTCATTCATTCGCAGCCCGATAAATTCTCCCGTCGCCTCGTCTACGTCGTCCGCCAAGCCGAAAAATCCGTCCCGCACTCCGACCTTCACCGAATCGCGCAACACCTTCTGATCATACAGCCGCGGCGCGTAAATGTATTGCGTCATATACTCCCACAGCCGCTTCAACGTCACCCACGATTTTTCGCCCTTGAACAGATGAGTTCTCAACTCGTCGTCCAACGCACTCGGATCCCAATTTTTGATCACCGCATCATGACGGCTCAATCGATCGCTAATCGCTTCCGTGAGCGATCGTTGCGAACAATCGAGCGTTGCCTCGCGCCATTCGATCGCCTTCATGTCGTCCGCTATCACCGTCGGCTCCAACAAATGATTGTACGTCATCGTCAACTGCGTCTGTGACGCGGTTTTCAGCTCCGAAATATTTTTTTCGATCTCCTTGACTTGCCGCTGATCAAAATTTCGTTCCTCGCGCTGATCAAACAAACGCTCCCACGCCATTTGTCGACGCACCATTTTTTTCAACGCCTCGAGCCCCGCCTTATCGCCCGCCAAAAACAGCAACATATTTTTACAATTCCGCGCGGTGTCTTCTCTAGAGTAATTCAAAATTTTTTCCGGCGTCGAATAAAAATCCTTCAACCGACGATCGAACGGCACCGACGGCGGCAGGATCACCAAGCGAACGCTCGGCTCGTCCGGCACCTTCGACGGCTCCGCCGTGATGTGCTTTGCATTGAACAGCCCGCGCACGTTTATTTCTTTGTCGAGCCGCTTTTCGATCTCATAATCAACGTCGTCGTCGATGATGCCCTGCTCGATTTGCTCCGCCACTTTCCTCAACGTCGGGCGACTGTCGAACCAATAACGCGCCTCGTCCGAATACAGGAACGTCAAATTCTTCGGCAGCCCCGTCGTCAACGTGTTGTTCAAACCCGCGACGAACTCTTTGCGTTGCATGTCCTGCGGCGTCAGCACTCCGAGCATGATCTCTTGCGCGTCGAGCCCCCGAACGTTTTGCCCGCGCGTCGTCGGTGCACTACCCATGAAAATCGTCCGCGCCAACCGTCGAGCCGGTTGCATGTCGGTTTTATTCGCCGCCCGCTCCATTCGACACGGCGCCGAATCTTCTCCGTCGATCTCGCCGTCGATGATCGAGTTCCAGCCGGGCAACGAGCGCGACAACTCATCTTTCACCGCCTTATCGAACAGCGGAATCGCCCCGGGCATGATCATCGAATGCTTGTCGTGCATCGACCAAAGTTTGTGGACGATCGTCGCCATCAATCGCAACACCCCGCGCGTCCGTTGAAAATTTTCGATCGCCGCCCATTTTCCGTACAACAGATCAAACAATTGCGGATGGATCGGATAACACGCTTTCATTCGATTGACATAGCGCGCTTCCTTCGTCGACATCGGAAATTTTTTCTTGTCTCGTTTGTACATCGCCGCATACGCCGCGCAAATTTCGTCGCGCTCCTTCTCTCGACGGCACGGTTGAAACAATCGGCGCCTCACGATCTCGAAACTCTCATTCACCTCGACGGGGCTCCACACCGATTGCAGCCGTCCGAAGTGATGCTCGATCGTCCGAAGTACTTCTCTGCCGCCTTCGCCGCCAATTTCGATCTCCGATTGCGGCAGTGAGACCACCATCATGCTCCGATCGCTCGTGCGCACCGCCTCCGACAGCTCCTGCAGAAACACGATGAACTGATCGAAATTGCCGCCTTCAAAATTTTCGCCGGGATATAATTTTTTCCCGTAGCTCACTAACTCGTCGATCAGAATCAAACACGCGCCGCAATCGTCGAGGAACGCGCGCAAATCATTCACGCCGGGCGACGACCCGCGCTCATCGTTGAATTGAATATATTTTTGATAGAGATCGAATCGAGCGGCGGCGCGCGCCAACTGCGAAAACACCTCGCCCATAAACGTATGCGCCCGAACGCCGTCGAGCTCGGGAATGTCCTTAGGCTTGGCGGCGTTGAGCGCGGTGCCGACGGCGACGGCGATATAAATATCCTTCGGCAAGTCTTTGATGCGCGCCTCGAAAAAAAGTTTTTGCACGTCTTCATCGATCGTCAGCGGATTGTATTTCCGATTGAACAGATGATACAGCGCGATCATCGAATGGGTTTTGCCGCCGCCGAACGACGTTTTCACTTCGATGATTGGATCGCCGTTGCCTTCGACGAGCCGTTCCATCGCCTCGATCATCAAGCGGCGCATGCCCGCCGTCAAATACGTCCGCGAAAAAAATTCCGTCGCGTCTTGATACTCGGCAAGTTTACTTTCACCGGCGGCGACCGCTGCCAGATCGGCGGCGAACTCCGATTTTTTATACGAACCGTCGCAAACATCGGGCTTGGGCTCGATCACGTGACACCAACTCGGCTGATCGCCCTCGACCTGAAAAAATCCCATGTCCGCATCGTCGTCATCATCGTCGTCAAAAAAATCGAAGGGGCGATTGATCGCTTGAAATTTTTGCCGTTCCGCGCGGAGTTTTTCAGCGGTCTCGCCGTCCAATTGAGCGCAGAACAAAATCATCGTGTCGAAAGCGCGGGTAACATAGGCGTCGGTAAATTTTTTCTTGTTGGCATGCGCCCAATCGTTTCTGATGGTAATCAGCTCGTTTAGCCACGCGCGTTGGGCGTCGGACATTTTTTTTTGGAAGATGTCACGCCAATTTTGGCTGATGATCGTCGCGCACAGCGGTACGTCCATTGCGTCGGTGAAGATGGCGTAATTGCCCTCGCGCGGGAGATTGCGCCGTTGATTGGGAGTGAGCACGTCGAGCACGCCGCGTTTCCACCAATCGGGACGATAATACGCCGACAGCGTTTTGCCGACAAAACCGGCGAGCACGGGTTTCAACTCGTTGTTGAGCGCCCGCCCGATCAGTTCGTAGTTGTCCTTCAAATGTTCATCGTTCATTGAGCAATCCCCTCGATCACATTTCGCTCGAACGCTGCGGACGCTCCGCGCGGATTTACCCGACGAAACCGTCTCAACTGCTCCGCCGTCTGCTTTGGACAATCCTCGTCGTATTCAATCGGGCGGCGCGCCGCTTCCCGCACCTCCGTCAATTGTTCCGCCGTCGGCTTCGTACCCTCAACGATCGTCAATCGTATTGCATTCATCGTATTCACGCCTTTCATCTTCGTCCGCCGCGCGCGCCGAGATCAACCTTATATCCTCGCCGCGCTCCGTATACACCACAAACAATATGTCGCCGACCTTGCCCACCGTGATCCAACGATCCTCATCGGCGCTGTGCTCGTCGTCGTAGCGCTCAATTCGATTCTCGTCCTCAAACACCAACGCCGCCGTCTCAAAACTGATCCCGTGCTTCAATTTATTGCGCCGCGCCTTCTCATCGTCCCATTGAAACGTCCGACATGCAATCTCAACTCTCATCGTTATCTCCTCGGTCGTAATCGTTCGCCTCGGGCTCGAGCGCTCGCAACATACTCCGGCACTGCTCATGCAACTTCGGTATCTCGTCGAGCATGACTTCAAACAGTTGATCCTTCCGCACCGAGATATAGTCGTGGAAAATTCGATTGCGCAATCCGATGATTTGACGCCACGGTACCTCCGAATGCGCAGCTCGAAATTCTTTCGTCAGCTTGTTGACGTGTTCGCCGATCAGCCCGATGTAGAATACGCAAACATCAAAGTCGAACCTTCTTTTTTTGTCGATAAAATTCTCGCGGTCGGTGCCACACTCATCAAATACTTCTTCAATGCTCTCGCAGTAAAACACGATCTGTCGGAGCATCTCCGCGTCGTCAGTCGCGCCGATCATAAATCGGTACCTCGTCGCTTTGAATGCTTCTGAGCAATCTCACTGAGGCGTGGTCGCGGTCGACCAACGAGATCGGCAACCCGAAGGCGTCCTCGAGATCGATATAAACGCCGCCCAAATCCCAGCCGTGAAACTCGCCGCCCTCGATGCACAAATCAACGTCGGAGTGCTCGTCGGCGTCTCCGCGCGCATACGACCCGAACAGCCACATCCGATCAATTTTATAATGCTCGCAGATCGGTCGCACCCGTTCTTTGATCTCGTCAATCGTCAACATGCCTGTCACTTCCCACAAAAATTTTTACTCCACACGACGGTTGGTTTAGTGGGCGCCGCCGACGCCCCCACCCACGGAGCGCGGCGCCCAACTGAGGCTGAGGTTCCCACCCGCGTCGTCGGCGCCCGATTCTTCGGTTGAAGTCGACTGCCTTCATGGGTGAGCGGGAAAAATAAATCCGTTGCTCCGCGTCGTCGGCGCCCTTTATTTGAAAAAATTTTTTTCGAGGGGGTGAAACCCCGTAGAAAAAAATTTTTTCAAATAAGATCGGAAGAGCACAC
>CALGGP010000295.1 GCA_937915885.1 uncultured Selenomonadales bacterium
TCCACGGTCTCGCCGGAGAGTATGAACTGGGTGGCAGTATCGCCGGAGGTGCCCGCGGACACGGTCAGGACGCCCGCGTTGACGCCGTCCTCGGCGACCTGGCTCTGGGCGTAGATTTCAAAGCTGGCCATGCCGGTCACTTCCGCCTGGAAGTCGATGTAGTCGCCGCCCTCCTCGGCCGGGCCGTACATCAGGGCCATGTTCGCGCCCATGCCGCCCGCGGCGTCCGCGCCATGATGGGAGATGGCGTTGAGGTTGGGATAGTCCGTCACGCCCACCCAGCCGCACTTCACGCCCAGGAAGCCGTACAGCCACAGGCCGCCGAGCGTCAGCACCGCGAGGACGGCCAGCGTCGGCAGGATCCTCTTGAACAGCAATTTCGCAAACATGTCGTCAACTCCTTCTTGTCCTCGCGACGTCACCGCGGCTTCTTCGGCGGCTGAGCCGGGGTGTGATGGGACGCCTTGCGCGCGGCGGGCGGCGGAGGCGGCGGTTGGATCATCGACGGCGTTTCGCGCTCGCCGAATACGATCGCTTTTAACTCCGCCGCCGTCAACGTCTCTTTGTCCATTAGCGCCTGCGCTATCAAATCTAACTTGTCGCGATTCTCGACCAAAATCTTTTTGCACTCGTCATAAGCCTCTTCCATGTAACGGTGCACTTCTTTATCGATCTCGCCCGCTACCTCTTCGGAATAATTCCGTTGCGACGCAAAATCCCGTCCCAAAAATACTTGATGATCCGAGCCCTCACCGTAGGCAATCGGTCCGAGCACATCACTCATCCCGTACTGCATGATCATCGACCGCACGATCCGACTTGCCTGTTGAATGTCTTGCGACGCGCCCGTCGAAATTTCATTCAACGTAATTTCTTCCGCCACGCGTCCGCCCATCGCTACCTTCAATCGATCAAGCAATTCAGACCGCGTCGCATAGCTCCGATCCTCTTTCGGCAACATTAAAGTATAGCCGCCCGCTCGTCCGCGCGGAATGATCGTCACCTTGTGCACCGGATCGGCATGCTTGAGCATCATTCCGACCAATGCGTGACCGCCCTCGTGATAAGCCGTCAACTTCTTTTCGTCATCGCTCATCACTTTCGACTTGCGCTCGGGACCCGCCATCACTCGCTCGATCGATTCTTCCATCTCGCCCATCGCGATCTCTCGTTTGTTCCGTCGAGCCGACAACAGCGCCGCCTCATTCACCAGATTCGACAAATCCGCGCCCGTAAATCCCGGCGTCCGTCGCGCAAGCACGTCCAGATCAACGTCCTTTGCAATCGGTTTGCCCTTCGTGTGCACCTGCAGGATTGCCAGCCGCCCTTTCACGTCCGGCTTGTCGACCACGATCTGTCGATCGAAACGCCCGGGTCTCAACAGCGCGGGATCAAGTATGTCGGGACGGTTCGTCGCCGCTATTATTATTATCCCCTCATTCGCCGCAAATCCGTCCATCTCCACCAACAATTGATTCAACGTCTGCTCGCGCTCGTCATGTCCGCCGCCGAGCCCCGCTCCGCGTTGCCGTCCGACCGCGTCAATTTCGTCGATGAACACGATGCACGGCGCATTTTTTTTCGCCTGAGCGAACAAATCTCTCACTCGAGACGCGCCCACGCCGACAAACATCTCGACGAAGTCCGAGCCGCTTATCGAAAAGAACGGCACGCCCGCTTCGCCCGCGACCGCTTTTGCCAACAAAGTTTTGCCCGTGCCCGGAGGACCGAACAATAACACGCCCTTCGGGATTCGCGCGCCGATGTCGTTGAATTTCTTCGGATGTTGAAGGAACTCGACCACTTCTGCGAGCTCCTCTTTCGCCTCGTCGGCGCCCGCCACGTCGTTAAACGACACTTTGACTTTATCGCCCGTGCTCATTCGCGCGCGGCTCTTGCCGAACGACATCACTTTACCGCCCGTGCCTTGCGTCTGCTGCATGATGAAAAACCACACGCCGATCAGCAACAATATCGGCAGAAATGACGAAAGGAGCGCTGTCCACCAAGGCGGCTCTTTCGGATTCTGCGCCGTGATTTCGATCCCTTGACTTTCGAGCTTGGTCAGAAGAGTCTCGTCGCCGATCGGATAATCGGGGATTGTGGTTGCGAACTCCACGCCTTCCTTCGTCGTGCCCTTGATGCTGTTGCGGACGACCGTGATCTTCGACACTTCGCCCGCGTCAACCATTTTGAGGAATTGCGAGTAGTTTGTCTCCTCGATCGTCTGCGGCTTGGCGGAGAAGTAGTCGATGACGGTAATCGCAACGAATATCACCAGCAGATAAAATCCTACATTGCGCAAAAAATTGTTCAATACTCAACGCCCCTTATTTTTTTTCCGCTCAACTGTTTTTTTAGGGCGCCGCCGCCGCTCCCACCCGTCGATGTCGGCGCCCAGATTAGCCCGTGGTTCCCACCCCGCGTCGGCGGCGCCCGACTGTTTTTCGACAGCGCAACCGCTGACGAGCGGGAGAATACCGTCGCCCCGCGTCGGCGACCCCCCTTTTTTATCGACAGCGCAAATGCTGACGAGCGGGAGAATACTGTCGCCTCGCGCCGGCGGCGCCTTTTTGAAAAAATTTTTTCATGGGTGGGCGGGCGGCTCATAGTTCTTTACGGGTGAC
>CALGGP010000296.1 GCA_937915885.1 uncultured Selenomonadales bacterium
CGACAGTCGGACGAGAAAAAAGTTTTAAACGATGTGCGCGCCTCGGGTGTCGAGCTTGAGGATCATCGACTTCGCCTTTACATTTTTCTCCGCGAACGCCTGAGTCATCGCCGACGCTATGTCATTCGCCACGTGCTGTTTTTCTACCGTAAACGCTATCACCGACGGTCCCGCTCCGCTCAACGCCGCTCCCATCGCTCCCGCCTTCCGCGCGGAATCGATCGCCTCTTTCAGCCCCGGTATCAAATCCTTTCGATACGGCTGATGAATCGCGTCGTCAAATACATTCTTGAAAAACCGATCCTTGCCCTTGATCAACGCCGCTACCATCATCGACGCCCGACTGATGTTAAACACCGCGTCCTTTATCGGAACTTCCTTCGGCAATCCCTGTCGAGCCTGCCACGTCGGCAGCGGGAAGTCCGGCACCGCCAACACAAAATTCATCGGCAGCTTCGGCAGGAACGACAGCGTCTGCACTCGCCCCCGATCGACCACGCTCACCGTAAAGCCGCCCATCAGCGCCGGCGCCACGTTGTCGGGATGCCCTTCAATGTCCGTCGCCAACTGTAACAGTTCCTGCCGATTGAACGGACTACCCACGATCGCATTCGCCGCCTTGATCCCCGCCACGATCGCCGCCGCGCTCGAGCCCAGCCCGCGCGACATCGGAATATGATTTTCCATTTTGATCACGGCGCCTTTATACTCCGCGCCGTTCTTCGTCCTCTCGAGCAGCATTTTGATCGAGCGCCACACTATATTTTTATCGTCGGTCGGGATCGAGTCGGCACCTTCGCCCGTCGTCTCGACGATCAATTTCGGCTCCTTCAACAGCGTCAACTCGAGATCATTGTAAATCGAGCACGCCAAGCCTAAACAGTCAAAGCCCGGACCGCAATTGGCGCTCGTCCCGGGCACGCGCACCTTGATCCGCGCGCCCGACGGTTTGACGCCCGACACACCGAGTGATTCATTATCAATCATGTTTCGAGCCCTCATCGTCCGAATGAACGCGAATCAGCCCGAGCACATCATCAACCGCAGGCAATTTTTTCAGTTGATCAACGGCATCGAGCACGGATTGATATTTGACGGAGTGAGTGATGACAACTATCTCGGCGTGATTGTCGCTCGCGCCGTTGGTCTGCACCACCGACTTAAGACTGACGCCCGCGTCGCCGAAAGTATTTGCGATGGCGCCGAGCACGCCGGGCTTGTCGTCGACGAGCAGACGGATATAATACGACGTAAAAGTTTCTTCGATCGGACAAATCGGCTTTTGATCGTAGCAGGTGCAGCCGACGATCGAGTTGCCGTCGATGATATTGCGCGCGACTTCGATGATGTCACTGATGACGGCGGAGGCGGTCGGGATTCCTCCGGCGCCGGGTCCGAAGAACATAGCCTCACCGATCGAATTGCCGCGCACGAAGATCGCATTGAAGACGCCGTTGACGGACGCGAGCGGATGAGCCTTCGGAAGGAACGCGGGATGCACTCTAACGTCAATCCCTTTATCGGTGTCCTTGCCGACGGCGAGCAGTTTGATCACGTAGCCGAGCGACTTTGCATAGTCGATATCCGCCGTCGTGATCTTCGTAATGCCTTCGACGTAAACGTCCTTCAATTGGACGCGACTGTTGAAAGCGAGCGACGCAAGGATCGCGGCTTTACGCGCGGCGTCGAGCCCCTCAACGTCGGACGCGGGATTGGCTTCCGCATAGCCGAGCGATTGAGCCTCCTTCAAAACAGTATTATAATCGGCGCCGACCTCCGCCATTTTGGTGAGCATATAATTGGTGGTGCCGTTGACGATGCCGAGCACCTCAGTCAATTTATTCGCGGTCAGGCAACGCTTCAACGGCATGATGATCGGGATGCCGCCTCCGACGGACGCCTCGAACATATACATGATGTGATTGCGCTCGGCGGCGGCGAACATCTCATCGCCGAATTGAGCGATCACATCTTTATTGGCGGTGACGATGTGCTTGCCGGCGTCCATGGCGCGCAGGACAAAATTTTTCGCGACGCCAGTCCCGCCGATCAGCTCGACAACGATATCGATCGACGGATCATTGATAATGTCGTTGAGATCATGAGTGGTCTCGAGCCCCTCGAGCACGGGGCGCGACAAATCCTCGGGTCGACAGAGCACCTTCGCAAGAGTAATTTTCGCGCCGACGCGCCGTTCGATGATGTCTTTATTCATTTTGAGGACGGTGATGACGCCGCCGCCGACAGTACCGCAACCGAGCAAACCGATTTTAATCTCTCTCATAGAGTAAGACCTCCGATTGATAATATGAACGATGTGTTTTTCGGCGCGGGGGCGGCGTAATCCTGCCGCGCGGATATTTTCCTTTTCAATGGCGCCGTCGATTGATATAATGCAGTCGACGATGGAGAGTGATGTAATGGAAGAAAATAAATTGGTGCGCGCGTTGAGAGTGACGTTGAGGCTGCTGGCGTTGGGGCTGGCGATGGCGGGCGTGTTCGTGGTGTCGTTTTTGATCACGCTGTCGATGAAGACGGACAACCCGGGCGAAGTTTTGAGGATAATGTTTTCGACGAAGTCACAAGTAAACGCGCCGACGCCGAAGCCGAAACCGAAGGTCGAAGAAAAAATTTCCGACGAGCCGAAGGAGGAGCCGCCGTCGGACGAAAAAACGGAGCCCGAGGAAGAATCGGAGCCCGAGGAGGAGCATTCGATCGATCCGAAATGGGCTCAAAAATTGGAGCGGTTGAAATCGATCCGCGCGGCGGTCGACGAGAAGATACAAAATCGGGAGCATTACGTGCCGTTGGAAGAAATCCCGCGTTCGTTGCGACAGGCGATCGTGGCGGTGGAGGACAGTCGGTTTTACTCGCACAAGGGATTTGATCCCGAGGGTATAGCGCGCGCGACGGTGGTGAACGTCGAGGCGGGGCAGATCGAAGAGGGCGGCTCGACGATCACTCAACAGCTGGTCAAGAATTTATTTTTATCTCAAGAGCAATCGTTTACGCGCAAGCTCGAGGAAATATTTTTGGCGATCAAAATCGAAAAGAATTTTACGAAGGACGAAATATTAGAGCTGTATCTGAACACGATATATTTTGGTTCGGGCTTCTACGGAGTATATGATGCGTCGATGGGATATTTCGGCAAGGAGCCGTGGGAGCTGACGTTGGCGGAGTCGACGATGTTGGCGGGCTTGCCTCAAGCGCCGTCGGTATACTCGCCGTATGTGGACTTCATGGCGGCGAAGAAGAGGCAATTGACGGTGATCCAAGCGATGGTACGGGCGAAAGTTTTGACGGAGCGGGAAGCGGAGCGGGCTCGTGTCGACTCGATTTATTTGGTGGAAGATGCGGGCGGGTATATGTCGAACGATTGACAAGGAAAAATTTTTGTGATAGACTTCGACCGTTTGATTGCAGTTTGCTCGGAAGGAGATGTATATAGATGTCAGCGTACTGTGAGATATGCGGCAAGGGCGTGATGAGCGGGATGAAAGTCAGTCACTCGCACATTCGCACGAAGCGTAAATGGAAGCCGAACATTCAGCGCGTGCGGGCGATCATCAACGGGGAAGTGAAGCGCATCAACGTGTGCACTCACTGCCTCCGCGCGGATAAAGTTCAGCGCACACTCTGATCGATCGAAAAAAAGAGGCGCCGTCGAAATTGGCGGCGCTTTTTAATTTTTTAATCCCGCCCGAAAAGATAATTAGGAATTAGGAATGCGGAATTAGGAATTGGGGGGTTCGGGGGCGACGGAGTGACGGAGTAACGGAAAAAATTTTTTCCCCGCCCACCCACC
>CALGGP010000297.1 GCA_937915885.1 uncultured Selenomonadales bacterium
GGCGGGTGGGCGGGGAAAAAATTTTTTTCCGTCGCCCCCGTTGCCCCTAATTCCTAATTGCCCTTCAGCGGGCGGGATTTAAATCAGATGCTTTCGCCGAGTCGATAGGCAACGTCGCCGAAATCAGAGCGCTCGACCATCGATCGCGTCCCGCAGCCCGTTGCCCACACCTGCCCAACGTCCGTCCAATCCATATACCGCACGAGCGTCTCATAATGATTTTGGAGCGCTTCCATCGTCCAATCGGCGGAGTTCCATGCCGTCGAGATCATCATCGATTTTTTACCGCTGAGCCTGGTCGTCCGCGAATAAAATCTGTCGACGATCGTCTTCAATTGCGCCGACATGCCGAAGTAATAAAGCGGCGTGACGAGCACGAGCAGATCGGCGTCAAGCATTTTCGGCATCAGCTTAGTCTGAATGGCGTCGTTGAAAATGCAATCGCCGTCCATATGACAATGGTCACAGCCCTTGCACGGGTGCGTGTCCTCGTTGGCGGCGTCGAACACGAAAATATTATGCCCCTTGGTCGAGGCGCCGTCGATAAATTTTTGCGCGAGATAACGCGACGTGGATTGCGCCTCCGAGTGCGGGCTGCTGTTGATCACAACGATATTCATAGTGCTTCCTCCCGAGACGACGGTTTGATTATCGACGGGCTGATTGACGGATTGCACGACGGAGTTAGCGCCGCAACCGCTGACGTAGAGCGCCATCGATCCGACGGTCAACAGTCTGATGAATTGCCGCCGATTCATTTTTTCATGTCGGCGAGAAATTTTTCGAGGGTGATCCCGCCGACGCCCCAATCGTCGAGATCGTGCTCATTGATCACCACGTAGAAAAATTTTTCATCGACGCCCAAATCCTCTGCGGCGACGCGCGTCAAATCGGCGATCAATTTTTCTTTCTGCTCTTTCGTCGGATGTACCGCGTCCAATCTGATAATCGGCATGATTCATTCTCCTTTCAACGCTTGAATTAATTTTTCTCCGACGGACGACGCCGACGCGGGATTTTGACCGGTGATCAACCGTCCGTCGACGATGACGTTATCCGACCAATTTGCGGCGGCGTGATGAATTGCGCCGTGCCGTTTCAATTCGGTCTCGAGCAGGAACGGGACGATGTCGGTAGCCTGAACTTCAGTCTCTTCGGCGTCGGTGAATGAAGTCAAATTTTTGCCGTCGACGAGATATTTACCGTCGGACAGTTTGACGTTGACGAGCGCGGACGGTCCGTGACAGACGGCAGAAACGATGCCGCCGTTCTCGAAAATCGTGCGGGTCACTCGATCGATGGCGGGACTGCCGGCGAAATCCCACATCACGCCATGCCCACCGGCAAAAAATATCGCCGCATACTTCGACGGATCAACGTCGTCGAGCTTGAGACTGTCAGCGAGCTTGAGACGGAAATTTTCATCGTCCCAAAATTTTTTGTTGATCTTGTCGATGAGATTGAAACTGCCGGGGTCGACGGGCGGGTTGCCGCCTTTGGTCGATGCAATGTCGTAGTCGAAGCCCGCCGCAGTAATTTTTTCGAGCGGATGAGTGAGCTCCGAGAGCCAGAAGCCCGTCGGAATTCCCGTTGCGCCCTTGACGCCGTTGCTCGTCACGACGCACAAAACTTTTTTCATGCAATCAGCTCCTTTGCGTTATCGGCGAAGATTTTCCGCCGTTGATTGTCCGATAAAATTTCGGTCGAAGAGATTTTTTGCATTTCGCCGCCGATGAATGTCGGGAATGCGTAGGGATAATCGCTGCCGTACAAAATATGCTCGACCGTCGTCATTCGGAGCAGTCCGAGCAATTGATTGGGGACGGCGAAGCCCGCGAGATCATAATAGAGTTTCGAGAACTCCGCGCGGATATCGACGGATTTGTCGGGGAGCAACGGTTTCATGCCGACGAGCCGATCGACGAGCGAAGGCAACAGCGCTCCGCCGTGAGGAATGATCCAACGGATATCGGGATATCGGCTCGTCAAGCCGTTGATGATCATGTCGGTGACGGTGCGGGTTGTCTCGACTAGATAATCGACTACGGCGGTCGGAGTATTGCGCGGGACGATCGCATCGACGGCGGGACGAACGGGATGAAGTACGACGATCGAGCGGCGACGGTTGAGCGCGTCGAAGATCGGAGCAAAGCGCTCGTCGGTAAGATAAACACCGTCGGCATTGGTCGGCAGTTTTATTCCGACGGCGTTCAATCGATCGAAGGCGTACTCGATCTCGATCAGCGATTGTTCGACGGTCGGGAGCGGGAGCGTGGCGAACAATCCGAACCGTTGAGGATATTTCTTGACGATGTCGGCGCCGTATTCATTGATCTCGCGCGTGAGCTCGACGGATTCTTGATCGTCGCCGAAGTACGAGTGAGGCGATGCCAACGACAGGAACGCGCGCTCGATGTTGAGGTTGCTCATCATCTCGAGGTGGGCGTCGAGCGACCACTTAGGCGCGGGCAATCCGTCTGATTCGGAGCCGATCGAGCCGTGACGGAGTAATGCCTTTCGATAGCCATCGGAAAGATAATGGGCGTGAATGTCGATGACCTTCGATCTTGCCTCGACCGTCGGATTGAAACTCATCACCGCCATTGAGACCGCCGCTCCTTTAATAAAACTTCGTCTGGAGATTTTCATGCTCATCACCCGCCGAAATTATATCACGCCGTCCGCACTTCAACGCAAGAAAAATTTTCTTCGTCGCCGAGTTTCGCTTAAGTTTTTAGACGTAACGATCAAAAAAAAAAAAACGAACTATGCTTTTTGCGCATCGGAAAGGAATGATTATTTATGGCGAATATGTACCATCAAAACTATCTGGGCGAGTGGATGTACTTCAACCATTCCGACGGCGGAGTTGTGACCGGCTTCGGAACCGAACGCCTTTTCAACACCGGCAGTAACTTGGACATCTACTTCAACACCGGCAATGGGCACGTCGATAATTGGGGCTCCAACGTCAATATCTACAACGATTACAAGAACAACATCATTGTCGTCGGACCTCCCAATTCCAATTCCAATTCCAATTACGGCAATAATGTCAACATCTTTAACATAGGCGATAACGCTTATATTGATTGCATGCGGGGCAAGAAAACCAAAGTGGTCAACAGCGGTAAAAACGTCTTGGTCGGATTCTATGAAGGAAATGAAGACAACGTTTGCGAAAACAGCGGCTCGAATGTGACGATCCACGGCGGCGACACAGGCAAGAGTACAATTACAAACAGCGGATCAAATGTCACAATTAGTTGCGGCTCGGGCGATAACACAATCGAGAGCAAAAAAGCCTCCAATGTCATAATCGAGACGGGGGACGGTCACGACTTTGTTAGTGTGCTCGGTGCCGGTCAGTATGTAACGATCAAGGGCGGTAAAGACTCGGACTGTATTTACAATGAGGGCGGCAATGCTGTCATCTATGGCAACAGTGGCGAAAAAAGCAGTGAGGGCGGCAATCTTATTCAAAACAAGGCTGATTATGCCGTAATTTTCGGCAGCGAATTGGGCGATAGAATTGACAATTACGGCAGTCATGTTTACATTCAAGGCAATAACGGTGACAGTACGCTCCTTGACCATGATTGGATTTACACCAATAAAGGGGAATATGTCACCATCGACGCGGGCAATGGGGACGATAAGATTTCAGTTTTTCATGACGTAGGCGCATCCGTCATCGGGGGAGGCGGCAATGATCATATTGTCCTGGTTAGGATTACGGCAGCAGACCTTGAGAAGTTTATCGGTGGTAATTTGGCGACCGGACTGAAAGACATATATGAGACCACTCGTGATAGTATGATTGTATCCGGTCTCGCTATCGCAGCAGGCTTTTTTGGGTCACCTTATCTTGCAGCGATCGCAGTAGGGATTATTATAGGAGATGCAGCGAAAGGAATAATTGAGCTCTTCAAAGACCTTAATAATTTTGTCAAGAATGTTTCCGAACTGCTAACTGAGACCACCGTCGTTGGTGGTGAGGGTGATGATGTTATTGTCGGTGATGGACTTGCTCCGCGCGTTTTTGAGTACTCCGACGGCGATGGCAACGACACGATTTATTACTTCAACATCAATAAGGTTGCTGAAAAAAATTTCCACATTAAGGGACTGAGATCGTTATCGCTTTCGACGCTTTACATCAAAAAAGGTTCCATCACAGGAGTTACAATCGATGACAACGACTTGATTTTTGAAGTCGGTGAAGGCTCGATAAAACTTGTCTACGGCGCAAACCACAAATTCAAACTTCGTGAGGCGGACGGCACAGTTACGACACGTTCCTACAGTAAAGATTCCAAGACGGGCGATATTAATTACATTATATTCGGGTCGGCAAGCAGTAAAGGCGTCGAGTTTTCTATAAAAAAACCAACGACCATTACAATTGAAGATTCTTTTTCGGGCATCGTAGACGCGACGGATTTCTCCGATAAAGTCACGACGATCGACGCGTCGAAAGCGGTTAATCCCGTCGAACTCAGGGCGGGTGACAAGGCGAGCGTGATCAAGGCGGGCTCGGGCGGCGCCACGCTCGTCGGAGGCGCGGGCGCCGATAAACTCTACGGCGGCTCCGGCGTCGATTACTTTACCTATACTGTCGGTCAAGGCGCCGATGCTCTTTACAGCGTGTCGTCCTCCGACATCGTCAGCATCGACGGCGCCGATCGAAACAATCTCACGCTC
This sequence comes from uncultured Selenomonadales bacterium, assembly GCA_937915885.1. Lineage (GTDB taxonomy): Bacteria > Bacillota > Negativicutes > Selenomonadales > Selenomonadaceae > Quinella. The sequence continues at coordinate 4,705 of CALGGP010000297.1, forward strand.
AAGGACAGCAAAAACGTTGTCACCGTCGGCTTCACCAACGATGCAAAATCAAAACTCACCGTCAACAAAAACGGCTCCGCCGACGCGATCACTTTCAACCTCGGAGGCACGACTTACACTTACGGCGCGCGTCCGACGGGCGTCACTTTCGACAACGACGATAAAAAGACGGCAATCAATATTGATTCGACGGCGGCGGACGGCGTGACGGTCAACGCGGCGGAGATCGTTTCGACCGCTAAGACGATCGACGGCTCGGACGCAAACGGCTCGGTTTATCTGATCGGCAACGACAACGCGAACATCATCAAAGCCGGATATCACGGCTCGACGCTGTTCGGCGGGCGCTCGACTAAAGCCGTCGCCGATAAGCTCTATGGCGGCTCGGGCTCCGATGTGTTTATGTGGTCAACGCTCGACGGCGCCGATGTCATTTATGGTTTCGACGGCAGTCAAGGCGATTATGTGTCGCTCGGCGGCGTGACGGAGATCAAAGCTAACGACGTAAAGGTGAGCGCAAATAAAGTTGAAGTGACGCTCAATAAACAAAAACTGACGCTGGATAATCCCAACGGCGAGATCAAATTCGTCGGCGAAAACGGCACCGAACTTTATTCGACCGGTTTCAATTTCCCAACGGGCGTCGGCTACAATGCGAAGAAGACGGCAATCACGGTCGGTAGTGCGGCGTCGAATGTCGGCACGATCGATCTCAGCAGTCCGAAGTACCTTTCGACCGTCAAAGACATCGACGCGTCGGAGTATAACGGTGCGATCAATATCGTCGGCAACGCCAACGCCAATGTGTTGAAGGCATCGAAGGGCGCCTCAACGCTCAACGGCGGCGCGGGCGCCGATAAATTGTACGGCGGCGACGGCGCTGATGTGTTCGTTTATGCCGACGGCGGCGGCGCCGATGTGATCTATAATTTCGACGGCAAAAAAGATCGGGTCGTGCTCGACGGCGTCAAGAGTCTTGCATCGAGTGCGGTGAAGGCAAGCGCAACGAAGGTCGACGTGACGATCGGTAAAGGGAAGCTCACGTTCGACAATCCCAACGGCGAGATCAAATTCGTCAACGAAAACGGCGCGGAACTTTACTCGATGGGCGTCAACTTCCCAACGGGCGTCGGCTATAATCCGAAGAAAACGGCAGTAACGATCGGGAGCGCGGCATCGAATGTCGGCACCATCGATCTCAGCAGTCCGAAGTACCTTTCGACCGTTAAAGAAGTGAACGCGTCGGAGTATGACGGCGCGATCAAGATCGTCGGCAACGGACAGGCAAATGTGTTGACGGCGGGTAAAGGCGGCAGTACTCTCAACGGCGGTTATGCGCTCGACAACAAAGGCGATCCGAAGGCGACGGCGGATAAACTCTACGGCGGCTCGGACGCGGATATTTTTATATGGGACGCGTCGACGGGCGGCGGCGATCAGATTTTCAACTACGATCAATCGCAGGGCGATATCATTTCGATCACGGGCTCGGCTGCCGTCAACAAAAATTCGTTTAAGGACGGCGGCAAGACCGTCACGCTCACCGTCGGCAAGCAGAAACTCACCGTCAACGACGTCAAGGATAAGCCGATTGTGGTAGTCAACGGCGACGACACGATTACCTACGGCTCGTTGCCCGGCGGCGTCTCGTATAACGATAAGAAGACCGTGCTGACGATTGGCGCTCCGTTTGTCGGCACGATTGATGCCGCCGATTACGTCACGAGCGTTGCCACCATCGATGCGTCGTCGAACACCGGCGAAATAATTTTGGTCGGCGGCAGTAAGACGAAGGCGATCGTCGGAGGCGCGGGGCAAACTACATTGCGCGGCAACTCGTCTAAAGATATTTACGTCGGCGGCACGGGCGCTGATACGTTCGTCTACTCTGTCGGCGGAGGCAAGGATCAAATTGTCGACTTCGACAGCGATACGGACGTGATTCGATTGTTCGGGGCGACGGTGACGGCGACGGATTTCACCGAGAATAAGAATGATGTGGTGCTCAAAATCGGCTCGGGCTCGATCACGATCAAAGATGCTCCGCGCGGAACGATTGATGTGAAGTTCGACGGCGGGAGCATGAGTTATAAGACGATGCCGACGGGCGTCATTTACGATCCGAAGAAAAATATCGTCAAGCTCGATAAAACATTCGGCGGGACGCTCAACGCTGCCGATCTGGGAGTGACCGTCAAGGAGATCAACGGGTCGGCGGCGACGGCGGCAGTCGAGCTCCGCGCGGATTCGGACGCGACGAAGATCACGGCATCGAAAAGCGGCTCGACGATGATCGGAGGCAAGGGCAATGATACGCTGATTGGCGGCAACGGTCGAGATGTGTTTGTCTCGAGCGGCGGCAATGATCTCATCGATAAATATACGGCGGGCTCGGATAAAATTTCGATTGTCGGCTCGTTGACGGCGGGTAAAGCAAACGGCTCGAACGTCGAGCTGACCACGTCGGACGGGACGATGGCAATCAAAGGCGCGGTCGGTAAAGAATTGACGGTGGTTGTCGACGGCACCGATCGAAAATATAAATTCGCAAAGACGACAACGAATTTGACGGACGCATTTCGATGACGACGATCAATCCGATCCGCTCGAAAACATTCTCGACGTGCGGAGCATGTCCGTCGGCTTCGATGGCGACCTCGGGAGAAATAATTTTACAGGGCTGTTGACAGTAACGGCAAAATCTTATATCATAGCTTCAACGCATAAGTAAATGTTGTCCGCGTCGGCGGGCGTGATATATCGACGGATAGTTACGATCGATCGGCTAGACTGTCGGGGCTTATTGCCTTTGACGGTTTAGCCGATTTTAGTTTGAAGGGGGCGCTTGAAATGATTATCCGCAAAATCCTCAATAATAACGTGGTCGTCACGGAGAACGCCGCCGGTCGAGAGATCGTCGCGATGGGACGCGGGATTGCATTCAAGCGGCGCGTCGGCGATCACATTTTCGATTCCGCCGTCGAAAAAATTTATACGATCAGCCGCGCCGACATGATGGATCGATTCAAAGAACTGGTCGCGAGCCTTTCGATCGATTATCTTCAGACCGCGAACAACATCATCGAATACGCCGAGACCAAACTCGATTGTCGGCTCAACGACAGCGTTTATATTTCGCTCACCGACCACATTCACATGGCGGTGCATCGCATTCGTAACGGCATTTTGATCAAAAACATGATGTTGCTCGACATCAAACGCTTTTACGAGAAGGAATTTCAGATCGGGCAATACGCCGTTAATCTCATGAATCAAAAATTTAATGTCGATTTGCCCGACGACGAGGCGGGTTTTGTCGCGCTTCACATCATCGACGCGCAATTGGATTTCCGACAGCCTATGGCAAATCGCATTTTAAATTTGATTGAAGAGATCGGCAGCGTGGTGCGGATGGTGTGTCGGATCGATTTCGATCGCGAGTCGATGAATTATTATCGGTTTATCACGCATCTGAAGTTTTTCGCCAAGCGGGTATTCATGCATCAGGAATCCGCCGACGAGATTGATAATGACATGGGCGATATGATCAAACGCAAATACTCTCAAGCATACGCCTGCGCCGAGAAGATTGCGGCGCTCGTCGAGAGAAAATACGAGTACCGCGTCAGCTCCGACGAAAAATTTTATCTCACTATCCACATCGCAAAGTTCCTTTCCAAAAAATGATATCAGATTGATTCTCCCATATAAAATGCATCAGGATGGTTACGTTAAGTCGGCCAAACCTCCAATGTTGAATGCTTAAATTTTAATTTTGGAGGGATTCCCATGCGTAAAAGGTTAGCCGCAGCATTGCTCAGCGCGGCGCTGTTCGGCAGTATCGGACAGGTTCATGCGTCGTCGAATTTCTTTGCCGACGTGCCCGCCGAGAGCTGGTCGTACACCGCCGTCAACGAGCTGATCGCGACGGGTAAGGTGCCGGGTTATCCGTCGAAAATTCCCGACGGTCGGATTATGAGCAGACTTGAGGTCGCCATGATCATCGAAGACGCTCAACAAAATATCGGCGCCCTCACTGCCGACGAAAAGTCGACGCTCGAAAAGCTCCGCGCGGAGTATCTTTACGACATAAAAAAACTCGAGCTGATCGGCAAATTGGATCGGCTCGACGATCGGGCGCTCGAAAAACTCACCGACAAAGATTCCGTCCCGTTCACAAAGGCGGACAAGGAAAAACAAGACAAATTATCTGCGCTTGCCGATCGATTCAGCTTCGACGGCTACGCGCGCATTCGTAACGATCACTTCTTGACAGACAACGGTCGGACGACGCGCGCAAACATGATGCACATTCAGGTTGCCTCGCACTACAAAGTCAACGACGATTGGTCGGCGACCGTCGACTTCGGCTATCGTAACTCGTTGAGCGGTTTCGACAAGACGCGCAACCTTGCCTTCAGCGACAACGGCGAGAATGATACGGGCTTCAAAATGGATACGTACGTGACGGGCAAAATGCTCGGCGACGCGCTGACGATCAAAGCCGGTAAGTGGAACGAATGGAACCCGTTCGGTTGGGGCATGGATATTGACTGTGACTTCTCCGGCGCGCAATTTACTTACGGCAAGAAAGAATTTAAGACGTTCCTGACGATGGGGCGCATGGATTTGTGGGATAACTTCATGGGCGGCGATCGCGACAGCGAAAAAGTTTCGAGTTTGCGCGCGTTCTATCCGTTCAGCGAAAAAGCCGATATCAACTTCGGTACGGCGTATACGTCTCCGATGGCGAGCCGCTATCAAGACACGGCTCAGCGCCGCGTGTTCTCGTACTACACTCATGCGCACTACAAATTCGATCACAATTGGGATCTCCGCGCGGGCATCATCAACAGCAATTCGCATCGCGCCGATACCGCAGTCGCGGGCACCAAGACAAAGAAACCCGGTCGTTGGTTGCAACTTCAGTACAAGAACGCCGATCTGCAAAAACCGGGCTCGTACTCGATCACTGCCGACTATCGTTATGAGCCGGCGTTGAATTGGGTAACGGTCACCGACTGGTGCGGGCTCAACGAAAAGTTCTTCCGAATCGGTGCGGCGTGGGTACCCGCAAAAAATATTATGCTCGACACGTTCTATACGTGGGCGAGAGAGATCGACACCAATGCTCGCAATGATCTTTATCGGTTCCAAGCGCAGTTCTTCTTCTAAAAGTTTTCGAGGGGGATCAAAATGGCTAAGTACACTCAGCTTGCGGCGGACATCGTCAAAAATGTCGGCGGCAAATCCAACGTCATATCGCTCGCTCACTGCATCACTCGATTGCGTTTCAAACTCAAGGACGAGAAGAAGGCAAACACCGACGTTTTAAAAGCAATGGACGGCGTCGTTACGGTCGTGCAATCGGGCGGACAATATCAAGTGGTCATCGGGAATGCCGTCGGCGAAGTCTACGATGAAATTCTCGCCTCGCAAGGCATCAACGCGGCAGGAGGAGCCGCCGCCGCCGAAGACGACGCTCCGAAAAAACCGCTCGACATGTTTATCGACACCGTCAGCGGCATCTTCACGCCCGTGCTCGGAGTGCTCGCCGCCTCCGGTATGGTCAAGGGCTTGACGGCGTTACTCGCCGCCTTCAACATCATCAGCACCGACGGCGGCACCTATCAGATCATGTCCGTTATCGGCGATGCGTTCTTCTACTTCCTGCCGATCTTCCTCGGATTCAGCGCCGCGCGGAAATTTAAAATGTCGGAATTTGCGGCAATGGCGATCGGCGCGTCGCTCGTATATCCGTCGCTGTCGACAATCATGCAGGGCGAAGCACTTTATACCGTCCTTGAAGGATCGACTTTCGAGTCGCCCGTGCATCTGGAGTTCCTCGGAATCCCCGTCCTGCTCATGACTTATGCGTCGAGCGTTATCCCGATCATTCTCGCCGTTTGGGTCGGCGCCAAGGTCGAGAAATTTTATGCCGGGGTCGTGCCGCAATTGATCAGAGGCTTCGGCGTACCGTTCTGCACTCTGCTCACCATGATCCCGTTGACGTTGCTCGTCGTCGGTCCCGTCGCAACCTGGACAGGTAAAGCACTCGGAGCCGCCGCCACAGGTTTATTCGGTATCAGCCCGATGCTCGCCGGATTATTTATCGGCGGCGCATGGCAGATAGCCGTCATGTTCGGACTCCACTGGGGACTTATTCCGATTATGATTCAAAACATCGTCACCTACGGAGCCGATCCCGTCGTCATCACGATGTTCGGTACCACGTTTGCACAAATCGGCGTCGTCCTCGCAATCATTCTCCGCACCAAGGATCAAAAGCTCAAGGGAATTGCGATCCCCGCGTTTTTATCGGGCATCTTCGGCGTCACAGAACCCGCCATTTACGGCGTCACGCTCCCGCGCAAAAAATTCTTCGCCATCAGTTGCATCGGCGGCGCGATCGGCGGTGCACTCGTCGCACTGCTCGGCGTCAAACTGTTCATCTTCGGCGGATTGGGCGTCTTCCAATATCCGTGTTTCATCGATCCTGCAACGAATGATCTCAGCGGCATGTATAACGGCATGATCGTTTCAGTGGTCGCCTTCGCCGTCGGCTTCGGATTGACATTCCCGATCTATAAAGACGATCCGATCCCTGCCGCCGCCGCTCCTACGTCCGAGCCCGTGCCGTCCGCACAACCCGCCGCTGCCGTCGTCGAAGAGAAAACCATCGAGCGCGAAGTTCTTAAGAGTCCGTTGACGGGCAACATCGTCGCCCTTAAAGACGTTCCCGACGAGGTATTTTCGAGCGGATTGTTGGGCAAAGGGATCGCCGTTGAGCCGACCGTCGGTAAAGTGATCGCGCCCGCCGACGCCGAAGTTACGACGCTTTTTCCGACGGGGCATGCGATCGGGCTGTCGACATCGAAAGGCGCCGAAATGTTGATCCATATCGGCATGGACACCGTCAAGATGGAAGGTCGCGGTTTCAAGACGCACGTCGCGCAAGGCGATCACGTCAAACAGGGGCAATTGCTCATCGAATTTGATATTGACATGATTAAAAAAGCGGGTTATCCTGTGATTACGCCCGTGCTCGTCACCAACCACGACAAGTACAAGGACATCGTCACGGCGGACGGCAAGACAATCAACGGCGGCGACAATCTCATCACTGCCGTCGTTTGAGATAATTTCCCACCCGCCCTATAAACCTGCGGTTTTAATCCCTTCGGGGTGACGGAAAAATTTTTTTCAAATGAAGGGGCGCCGAGCTCGGTGGGCGGGAGCGCCGCCGACGCCCATATAAATTTTATCTCCCGCCCACCCGCCATAAAAACAATGCGAAATGCATAATGTGTAATGAAGGGGCGCCGACGATGCAGGGTGGGAACCGCTCCGTAAGTTGGGCGCCGAGCATCGTGGGCGGGAGCATCGGCGGCGCCCCATAAAAATGATTGGAGAGTGAATAGATGTCGAAACACTACGAGGCGACGCATACCGGTCTGGTGCGCCGACATAACGAAGACGCCTTCGCCGTCATCGAGCCCGAGACTTATCTCGTCGCCGACGGCATGGGCGGTCAAGCCGCAGGCGAAGTGGCAAGTCGCATGCTCGTCGACTCGATTAAAAAATTTTTGAGTGCAACTCCTCAGCCTTGGAACGAAAATGTTTTGAAGGCGTCGATAATCAAGGCGGGCGATGAAATTTTCAATGCCGCTCAAAACCGCGCGGAGTATCACGGCATGGGCACGACCGCGACGATTTTGCATCTCGACGAGCGCCGCGCCTATTACGCGCACGTCGGCGACAGTCGGCTGTATCGTCTTCGCAACGATCGCCTTCGGCAGATCACCGACGATCATTCTTACGTTGAGGCGCTCGTCAGAAACGGCGAGATAAGTCACGCCGCCGCGCGGATTCATCCGATGAAAAATTATTTGACGCAGGCGGTCGGAGCAATGCTCGATCTCAAAGTCGACGGCGGCTCGTTTGCGGTCGAGCATCGTGACGCGTTCCTGCTTTGCACCGACGGTTTGACGAAAATGGTCGACGACAGCGAGATTGCGAAAATCATCTGCTCGAGCCGCAATCCCGCCGACGATCTCATCCGCGCGGCGCTCGAAAACGGCGGCAAGGATAACGTCACCGCGATAGTATTGGGAGTCGCTTGAATGGGGAGTGAAACGACTATGACTGAGCGCGTCCTGAGTGGTCGGTATGTGCTCGAGGAAAAAATCGGGTCGGGCGGCATGGCGGAGGTGTATCGCGCGCACGATCATCTTCTCGACCGCACGGTTGCCGTCAAAATCCTCCACGCCGCCTATAAAAATGATGTTGAGTTTATCGAGAGGTTTCATCGCGAGGCGAAGGCGGCCGCGGGCTTGTCGCACCCGAACATCGTGAGCATCTTCGATGTTGGGCTCGAGGGCGACGATCATTTTATCGTGATGGAATATGTACCGGGCTCGACGCTCAAGGAAAAAATAAAAAATGAGGCGCCGCTTGACATTCCGATTGCGGTTCGGATTGCGAAGGACATTGCGAACGGGCTGGCGAGCGCGCACGCGAATAATATAGTGCATTGCGATATCAAGCCGCACAATATATTGATGACGGACGACAATCGGGCGAAGATCGGCGACTTCGGAATCGCGCGAGCGGTGACGGAATCGACGATGACGTATTCGGGCTCGGTGATGGGTAGCGTGCATTACTTTTCGCCGGAGCAAGCGCGGGGCTCGATGATCACGCCGAAGTCGGACGTGTATTCGCTCGGGATCGTGATGTACGAGATGCTGACGGGGCGGTTGCCGTTCAATGGCGACAATCCCGTGTCGATAGCGATGAAGCACGTCGAAGAGGAGCCTGTGCCGCCGACGACTTTGCGACAGACGATCCCGCCGATGCTCGAGGCGGTGATCTTGCGGGCGATGAATAAAAATCCCGACACGCGTCCGACGAGCGCGGAGTTGGTACAGGAATTGTCGGTGGTCGAGAAGACGTTCGGGATGACGAAGGCGGCGGACCCCGACGCAACACAAGTATTGCCGCGCGCGGAGGCGAACATTCCGTCGAGACGAGCGGCGCGACGCAAGACGCCGACGCCCGAGCCGCAGAAAAAATCGTTTTTCCACTCGAAAATGTTTGCGACGGGCTTGATAATATTTTTGATGGCGGGCTTCGGATTGGGCTCGTTTCTGGCGTTCGGAAATTTTTTCAATCAGGAAGAAGTGGTCGTGCCGGACGTTAAAGGCAAGCAATTGGCGTTGGCTCGACAGCTGCTCGAGGACGGCAAGTTGCGAGTGAACGTGGCGGAGACTTACGACGGGACGGTGCCGCCGGGGCAAGTGGTGTCGCAAGACCCCGAGTCGGGCAAAACGGTGCGGTCGGCGCGGCTGGTGACGATCTACGTGAGCAAGGGCGGCGAGGAGCTCGAGATGCCGGACTTGAAAGGGCTGCCGAAGTCGGCGGCAATGGAAGTGATCACGAAAGCGGGGCTCAATCTGGATTCGATTTACGAAAAGTATTCGGACGAGGAGCCCGGGACGGTGCTGTCGCATGATCCCGTAGCGGGTACGAAAATCAATCGGGGATCGTTAATCGATATAACGGTGTCGAAGGGCGAGGGCTCATCGGGCGCGAGCTATGGAGATGCGGAGCCTGTGAAGGCGAAAAAAACTTCGGTGCCGGACTTGCAAGGAGCGTCATTGGATTTGGCGCGGACGGGGCTCGAGGCGCGCGGCTTGACGATCGGAACGATCAGCTATCAGATCAGCACACAAGCGGAAGGGACGGTATTACGTCAAACGCCGTCGGCGGGAACGGAACTTTATTCTGGCGAGGCGATCGATTTGGTAGTGGCGGAGCCGGAGCCGACGTCGAGCGCATCGGAGGAGCCGACGTATGAGGAGCCGGTGTATAGAAATGCGCCGAGTCGGGATCGGGAGGCGGAATATAATACGGAGCCGACGGAGCGGGAGGAGCCGATCAGAAGTTTTGAACCGGAGTCGACGCCGGAGCCGGAGTTATACGGCTTGGATCGAAAGGAGGAATCGCCGTCGGAGGCGCCGTCTCGAGAAAGCGGCGGGACGAAGAGTCGGTGATCGAAGGGAGTGAATAATCATGTCGGACAATAACATTGAAGAGCGCGTACATGAAGTGGAAAAAAAACAGATCAGCATCGAAACGAAATTAGATATGTTCATCCAAGAGATGCGTGATCGGGATAATCAGCGCGCGGAAGAAGTACGAGAACTGCGTCAGGCTCAAGCCGCTCAACAGGTTAAACATGACGAAAATATAACGGCGTTGCGCGGCGAAATGAAGGATATCGCCAAGGAAGTACGGAATCTGTTTTTGACGGCGGCGATCGGGATAGGCGCAATGGTGATCACAGTGATAGCGTCGATGGTTTACACCGCCGTCCAATTGAACAAACCGGCGACAGTGCCCGCGCCTCAGGCTACCGTTCATAGTTACGAAAAGCCGACGATCGAAAGAGGTGAATAATCATGGCGGACAATAACATTGAAACTCGAGTGAGCGATCTCGAGATCAGAATGGCAGTTCAAGATGAAAAGTTTAATGCGTTCATGCAAGAGATGAGAGATTTTAAGACGGAGATGCGGCAGCAGAATGAAATGCGCGCGGCGGAACTCCGTGAACTGCGTCAGGCGCAAGCTGCTCAACAGGTCAGACACGACGAAAATATAACGGCATTGCGCGGCGAAATGAAAAACATCGCTAATGAAGTTAAGGATGTTACCAGGGAAGTGCGTAATCTGTTTTTGACGGCGGCGATCGGGATTGGCGCAATGGTGATCACAGTGATCGCGTCGATGGTCTATACTGCCGTCCAATTGAACAAACCGGCGACAGTGCCCGCGCCTCAGGCTACCGTCCACACTCAACTCGAGCACGATGAAAAATTATTGCCGAAGGATTGATCGATGATCGGGCGCGTAATCAAATTTCATAACAGCTTCTTCTTCGTCGAGCTCGACGGTCAATCCGCTCAATTGATGCCCTGTTCATTGCGCGGACTGCTCAAGCGCGATCGACGTCAAACCGCCGTCTGCGCGGGAGATTTCGTCGAGATCACTCCCCTCGACGACGGCTCGGGCGTCATTAAACGCGTCGTCGACCGTAAAAATTTCTTGATCCGTCCCGCCGTCGCCAACGTCGATCAATTGATCCTCACATTCGCCGCCGCCGAGCCCGATCTCCATCCGCTGTTGCTCAACCGTTTTCTCGTGCTTGCCGAAGCCTCCGCCGTCGAAAAAATTATCATCTGCATCAATAAAATCGATCTCATCGACGACGCCGCGCATTTTCTCGACGATTATTCAAATCTCTACGACATCATAAAAGTCTCCGCGCGGAACGGTAACGGCATCGATCGGCTTCGGTCGAAACTTGCCGATCGCGTCACCGTTTTTGCCGGACCTTCGGGCGTCGGTAAATCTTCGCTCCTCAACGCCATTGATCCTTCGATCGATCAAACCGTCGGCTCAATCAGTGACAAAATTCGTCGCGGCAAAAATACCACGCGCGTTGCCGAGCTGATTAAATTCGCCGACGGTTATCTCGTCGATACCCCGGGCTTCAGTGCCGTCGAGCTTGCCGACCTCGGCGTCGACGAAAAAAATTTGGCTCATTACTTCCCCGAGTTTCATCAGCCGTCCGCGCGGTGCCGTTTCAATCCGTGCTCGCACTCCCACGAGCCCGATTGCGCCGTCAAAGGCGCCGTCGACGACGGAACGATTCTCGAGCAAAGGTATGCGGCGTACGTCGCCATGCTCAAAGAACTTAAGGAAAGGGATAAAAAATATGATTGACGTACAAAATCAACCCGACAATCGCGGCATTCCGATTCAGCAGACAGGCGTCAGCGGCGTGTGCCTGCCTTTTTTGATCGAAGACGGCGGAAAAATACAGCCCGTCCAAGCGCACGTCCGATTTACGGTGGCGCTCGACGAAAATTTACGCGGCACGCACATGAGCCGATTGATTGAAATACTCGACGATTGGCGGGAGAAACCGATCGCGTTCCGAACACTCGACGCGATCCTCCGCGCGGCGATCGAAAAATTATCGACGACCGCCGCTTATATCCGATTGGATTTCAAATATTTTTTGGAGCGGCGAGCGCCGGTGAGCGGACGGACTTCATTGCTCGACGTGGATTGCACATTGGTAGCGTCGCTGGTCGACGGTCGGACGGCGTTTCAATTGGGGTTGAGCGTGCCGTTCACGACGCTGTGTCCATGCAGTCGGGAGATATCGGATTGCGGCGCGCATAATCAGCGAAGTGTGTGCAGTGTGCTGTTGAGCTTCGGCGGCGCTCCGACGGTTACGATCGACGGCTTGACGAAATTGATCGAGTCTCAAGCGTCGTCGGCGATAGTGCCGTTGTTGAAGCGCGAGGACGAAAAATATGTGACGGAGGCGGCGTATAACAATCCGAAATTCGTCGAAGACATATTGCGCGATGTGGTGATCGCCTTAAGATCGATCAAAGGATTGAAGTCGTTCAGCATTGAGTGCGAAAACTGCGAGTCGATCCACAATCACAACGCGTTCGCGCTGCATGATGAGATTGTCGGCTGATTGAGGTGATTGACGATGCTGTTCACCGAACTGTTGAAGATGGCGGCGCTGTCTTTGATAGCGAACAAATTGCGGACGATGTTGACGATGCTCGGAATCATAATCGGAGTGGCGGCGGTGATCGCGATGGTGAGCGTGGGCATGGGCGTGCGACAAAACGTCGTCGACTCGATCTCGCGCTTGGGCTCAAATTTGTTGGTGGTGATGCCGGGCTCGGCGAATCGCGGAGGCATGAGAGGAGCGGCGGGCTCGGTGATCACGTTGACGTACGACGACGCGGAGGCGATCAAAAAACGGATCAAGGGCGTCGAATATGTGTCGCCGACGGTGAGCGGCTCGTATCAAATCGTCTACGGGCATGAAAACTGGAACTCGAGCGTGCAGGGCGTGGTGCCGGAGTATACATCGATCCAATCGTTGACGCTCAAGAGCGGATTATTTTTTACGGAGCATGACGTTGACGTGAGGAGTCGGGTGGCGGTGATCGGGACGACGGTGGCGACAAACTTATTCGGCGAAGTGAATCCGGTCGGAAAAAAAATCCGCATAGGGACGTCGCCGTATACGGTGATAGGATTGATCGCGTCAAAGGGCTCGTCGTCGATGGGGCAAGACCAGGACGATATAGTTTTAATTCCGTTGACAACGGCGCAAGAACGATTATTGGGGATAACCTACGTGCGGTCGATCAACGTGCAGGTGACGGACGCGGATCAAATGGATCGGGTGCAAAATCAGATCGAAAGTCTGTTGAGGCAACGGCATCGTTTAGCGAAAGACGCGGAGGACGATTTCAACGTGCGGAACATGACGTCGATAATGGAGACGATGAGCGAGACGACGACGATGCTGACGTTGTTGCTGGGCTCGATAGCGGGGATCAGTTTGATCGTCGGAGGCGTAGGTGTAATGAATATCATGATAGCAAGCGTGGTGGAGCGGACGCGGGAGATTGGAATCCGAAAGGCGATCGGCGCGACGTATACCTCTGTTATGCTTCAGTTTTTGATTGAATCGATAATGATCAGTGTGGTCGGCGGGATCATCGGGATCGGAGTGGGGATCGGATTGTCGACGGCGATCTCGAAATTTGGGAGTTTCAAGACGGTGATCAGTCCGGAGTCGATCGTGGTAGCGTTCCTGTTCAGTCTGGCGATCGGAATTATATTTGGGATATTGCCTGCGCGTCGTGCGGCGCGACTCGACCCGATCGACGCCCTCCGTTACGAGTGAGTGTCGGCGCGTTTCCAATGCCAGCCGCCGGCAGTTCGGTGCGGCTTCCCAATAACCTCGCTGATCGTCGATGGATTGAGACCGATCCTTTTGGCAGCCTCCGTAATCGATCTGAAATACTGCCCCGTTTCAACACAAATGATAGCCGTAGGTTGGCTGCCGACAAAACGTCGTTTATCGCTGTAGATAAAGCCTTTCAACCTTGCTCGACGAACTCCCAGTGATAGCCACGACAAGTTTTGCGGAGCCCATTACAAACTCTCGTAATGAGATGAGGACTGCAACCAGCCCATTTTGCTGCCGCGTAAATAGATTCAAAGATTTCGCCGGTCTCAATGCAACGAACAGCACGTTTACGCCGTCCGTTTTTTTCCAAGTCGCTCGGCAGTATTTCTACATATTCCCAACTCCAACCGCCGGCAGTTTTTCTGGTTTTATTACAGGCGCGATGAATAGCTCGCCAACCGACGCCTGCCCATGCCGCCGCTTCCGTGATCGATGCGAAAATCTGACCGGTTTCGATGCAACGGACGGCGCGTTTATTTTTATTTCCTCGAACTCTAACTTTGTGATCGGCGAGATGAGGAGCCTCAAGATAGAACCAGTGATAGCCGCCCGCCGACCGCGCTATTCCGTTGCAGGCTCTATGGATAGCAGCCTTTTGGACGCCCGCCCATGCCGCCGCTTCCTTCACCGTCTCAAAGACCTTACCGGTTTCGACGCAAACGATATGGTATCTCGGATGGGCGGCGGACATGTTAGCCCGCATCTCTTCTGTAGTTTCTCGCCCCGGGCTACCTTCGCCGCCGTCGGTGAGATTGTAGCCGTTCGGAAATTTGGTGTTAAGAGTTGCGATCCGGTACTGTTCGCGCTCGCTGAGTTCGTCGGGCGTTTCGCACTCGTCAAGGATTTCGACGGTGAAGTTCTCCCAGCCATGGCTGTTAATGGCGCGATCGACATAGTGTTTTTTCCCGCGCCGATGTTCGCCGATGCGTTTGCAGAGCTTGTGCATCGTTTTTCCGACGTACCGCATGCCGTTGGTGGTGTCGGTGAGCAGATAGATCACCATTTTTTTCTTCATGATGTCATCCATAAGTTTAACCTCGCTTTCTTGACACAAGCGGGCGAAACTTCTATAATATGAAAAGAGTCTCGCCTCTGTGTTTTGATTTTTGTACAAGCTGATTGTAACACGGACGAGGCTCTTTAGCAATAAAAAAAATCCGCGCGGCGGAAAATTTTTTTGTCGACAATCGCGCTCAATCTGATATAATGATCGAAGTATGTATTCACGTCGAAGTTTTTTAGGGGGGATTTTTTGATGAAGAAAACCAATCGTCCCGTCTGGATTCTGGGCCATCGTCCCGTAGATAGCGACTCAGCTTGTTCAGCCGTGGCATATGCTCACCTTAAGCGAGCCTTGGGCGTTAATGCGGTGGCTGCTCGGTGTTCCGAAGTAAATCCGGAGACTAAGTTCATTTTTGAATATTTCAAGGTGGATTTGCCGATGCTTCTCGTCGATCTCTATCCGAGAGTTAAGGACGTGGCGCTCGAGTGCAAGACCGTCGTCCGCCAGCACGACACGCTCCGCCACCTCGGAGAAGTCATGCGTAAATCCGAAGTTCAGTCGGTGCCCGTGGTCGATAGCAAAGGTGAGCTCGTCGGCATCGTCACCGTCGGCGACCTCGCGAAGCGCTACTTCCTCGAGCTCGGTCTGCAATCGCTCGTCGATCTGCGCGTCCGCTATCGCGACATCATTCAGGCCACCGAAGCTAAGGTGCTCGTCAGCGGCGACGAAAACGCTTTCATCGAAGGCAACGTTCGCATCTTCGCCGGCTCCGCCGAAACCACCCGCGCACTCGTCAAAGAAAAGGACATCGTCCTCGTCGGCGATCGCGGCGTCGCATCTCTCAAAATGTGCCTCGAACTCGGAGTGTCCTGCTTGATTATCACCGGCAACTGCCGCGTCCAACCCGAGATCATCGAGGAAGCTCAAAAGCTCGGGACGTTCATTCTGTCGACGCCCTATGACACTTACACCGTCGGACGTTTGATCAATCAATGTGTCCCCATTCGACGCATTATGCACCCTGATCCTGTCACGTTCAAACCGACCGATCTGTTGAGCGACATCAAGGGCACCATGGATCAGTATCGCTTCCGTTCGTACCCCGTCGTCGAAAACAATCAGCTCGTCGGAATCGTGAGCGCCGACGAGATCATGCTGCCCGAGCGCGAGCGCGTGATCCTCGTCGACCACAACGAACGCGGACAGGCGATCGAGGGCATTGAAGACGCAAAAATTATTGAGATCATCGACCACCACCGCATGGGCGGCATTCATACGAGCGAGCCGATTTACATTCGCGAAGAGCCCGTCGGCTGCACCTGCACGATCATTGCGGGCATGTATTGGGAAAATGACGTTGAGATTCCGCCGACGATTGCGGGCTTGCTGCTGAGCGCGATCATCTCCGATACGGTTCTGTTCAAGTCGCCGACGTGCACTCCGCGCGATAAGAAAACCGCCGAAAAACTTGCCGAGATCGCGGGCGTCAATCTCAAAGAATACGGCTTGGCAATGCTCCGCGCGGGCGCCGGCATCGGCGGTAAGACTCCCGTCGAGATCGTCAAGACCGACATGAAGGAATTTAACATCGGCGATTACAAGATTGCGGTATCGCAGATCAGCGTAATGGATCCGAAAGAAGTACTCGACATCGAGGATAAGCTGATCGAGACGATGAAGGAAAATTGCGATCGCGAAGGCTTTGATATGGACCTCATGATGGTGACGGACATTCTCGAGGAAGCGACTTATCTGCTGTTCTGCGGGTCGCCGCGCACGTTGATCGGCGAGGCGTTTAAGAAAGACGCGAGCGGGACGCATGTGTATTTGCCGGGCGTTATGTCGCGCAAGAAACAGATCATTCCGCCGCTGTCGGAAGCAGTCAAGCGCATCAAACAGGATTGATCTCCGATTGAAATAAAATTTATATTGGGCGCCGCCGACGCTCCCACCCACCGAGCACGGCGCCCAAATTTTTTTTGCAATTCCCACCCGCGCCGGCGGCGCCCTTCTTCATCATCGGCGCACGACTTAGCCCGCGATTTCCACCCGCGCCGGCGGCGCACGACTTAGCCCGCGATTTCC
>CALGGP010000298.1 GCA_937915885.1 uncultured Selenomonadales bacterium
CCCTTTCAATCGGCGCCCGATCGTCGCCGCAACCGTTTACGTCACTCGAAACCGATTCGTCGATAAAATGAAAGCGCCCGACAACGAGCCGTGCCTCCGAGCCGCCCCTTTCAATCGGCGCCCGATCGTCGCCGCAACCGTTTACGTCACTCGAAACCGACTCGTCGATAAAAATGAAAGCGCCCGACAACGAGCCGTACCTTCGAGCCGCCCCTTTCAATTCGCACCTGCCTCGCGCCGCGCCTGATCCTGCAACTTATATAAAATATTCATCGCTTCGATCGGCGTCAGCGTCGTCACGTCGAGCTTGAGAAGTTCGTCGGCAAGATGCGACGTAAACAGCGACGACGGCTCGACGGTCGGAGCGGACGGTTTTGATGTCGGCGGCGGGCTCGACGGACGCTCGACGTCGGCGTTCTGCTCGAGCTCCTTCAAAATGATCGCCGCCCGTTTCATCACGGCTTGAGGCAGCCCCGCCAGCTTCGCAACTTGAATGCCGTAGGATTTATCCGCGCCGCCCTGCTTGATCCGTCTCAAAAAAATTATTTCATTGCCGCGCTCTTTGACTGCCACGCAATAATTTTTAATCTTGTCGGAGTGATCGGCAAGCGTCGTCAATTCATGATAGTGCGTCGCAAATAAAGTTTTCGCACGGATTTTTTGTCCGATGTACTCAATCACCGCGCGCGCAATGCTCATGCCGTCGAACGTCGAAGTGCCGCGCCCGACCTCGTCGAGAATGATCAAACTGTTTTCGGTGGCGTATTTTAGAATGTTGGCGACTTCATTCATCTCGACCATGAACGTCGATTGCCCGCTGATCAGATCGTCGCTCGCTCCGATCCGCGTAAAAATCTTGTCGACGGGAGAAATGATCGCCTCGCGCGCCGGAACAAAACTTCCGATTTGCGTCATCAGAGTTATCAGCGCGACCTGCCGCATGTACGTCGACTTGCCCGCCATATTCGG
This sequence comes from uncultured Selenomonadales bacterium, assembly GCA_937915885.1. GTDB lineage: Bacteria > Bacillota > Negativicutes > Selenomonadales > Selenomonadaceae > Quinella. The sequence continues at coordinate 970 of CALGGP010000298.1, forward strand.
TCCGGTGATGATCATCGTCTCGCACGTCGAATGATCGAGCCGCGTATCGTTCGGGACGAACAGTCCGCCGCGAATGATCCTTTCGACCAGCGGGTGGCGTCCGTCGCGAATTTCGATCCGACCGTTGGCGCGGAGCTCGGGGCGAATGTAATTATTGTTGGCGGCGACTTCGGCGAGCGACGCGGCGACATCGACAAACGCAATCCTCCGCGCGGAGTTTTGAATTTCCTCGAGCCGCGTTTTAATTTTGTCGCGAAGTCCGACGAATAAATTGTATTCGATCGCGATCGCCTTCTCCTGCGCGCCGAGAATTTTCGTCTCGAACTCCCGAAGCTCTTGCGTGATGTAGCGTTCGGCGGTCGTGAGCGTCTGCTTGCGAATATAATGCGCGGGCACCTTCGACGCGCCCGAGTGTCGCACTTCGATGTAATATCCGAACACGTGATTGTAGCCGACCTTGAGCGCCTTAATGCCCGTCTTTTGACGTTCGCGCTCCTCGAACTCGCCGAGCATCGATTTGCTGTCGCGCGCAATCCGACGGTACTCGTCAAGCTCGTCATCGAAGCCGTCTTTAATGATGCCGCCGTCGCGAATCGAAGTCGGAGCGTTTTCGACAATCCCGCGCTCGATCAGATCGACGAGATCATCATAATCGCCGAGGCGATCGCGACAGGCAATCAGCACATCACTGCGAACGTCGGCAAGCGCCGCGCTCAACTTCGGCAGCACTCGAAACGAAAATTTAAGAGCCGTCAGATCGATCGCGTTGGCGGAGCCGATTTCGATCTTCGTCATGAGCCGTTCGATGTCGCGAATATCTTTAAGAAGATCACGGACGCCGCCGCGCAATGAATAGCCGTTGAAAAATTCTTCAACGCAATCGAGCCGACGATTGATCGCGCCGATATCCGTCAGCGGCGCCTCGAGCCATTTGCGCAAAAGTCGAGTGCCCATCGGCGTTTTGGTTTTGTCGAGCACGTCGAAGAGCGTATCTTTTTTTCCGCCGTCGCGAACATTGCGCGTGATCTCGAGGTTGCGCATCGCCGACGAGTCGAGTTGCAATCGATCGAGCACGTCAAGCCGCGTCAACTTCGACAGATGTTTTAAATCCTTCATCACGGTCTTATGAAGATAATCGATGAGGATAGCGACGGCGCGCGCGGCGAGCTCCGACACGGGGATAAATTTTTCGTCGAAGTGCTCGGTCAAGCGCTCGAGAACCTTGTCGTCGATTTCCTTCAATCGCGTGATCGTGCAATGCTGCAATCGAAGTTTGATGAACTCGTCGAGCTTTTTGCGAAACGTCGGCTCGTCGACGATCAAAACTTCCGACGCCGACAATCGATAAAGTTCATCAAACAATTGTTGAGCGCGATCGACGCCCGAATAAAGATCATAAAAACATTCGCCGGTGGAAATATCGGCGCCCGCAAGTGCCGTCTCCGAGCCCGCCTCGATCACCAGCGCGAGATAATTGTTGACGGCGTTGTGAAGAGTGTCGTCGGTGAGGATGGTGCCGGGCGTGACGACTTTTATCACGGCGCGGTCGGTGAGACCTTTTTCTTTCGGATCGCTGACCTGCTCGACCACGGCGACCTTATAACCTTTGGCGACAAGTTTTTCGATGTAAGAATCGCCGGCGTCGTGAGGCATGCCGCACATCGGAGCGCCGCCTCGTTTGGTGAGCGTCAAGCCGAGCTCGGTCGAGCCGATCTTGGCGTCGTCGTAAAACATCTCGTAAAAATCGCCCAGGTGAAAAAAGAGGAGCGCGTCCTCGTGTTTTTTCTTTGCATCAAAGTATTGTTGCATCATCGGAGTTAAAGCCATTACATCGCCTCTGAAAAGCAATTAGGAATTAGGAATTAGGAATTGAAAGGGCGTGGCGCCTGTCGACGCGGGTGGGCATGACATCCTCTGTTGGGCGCCGTCATCGGTGGGCGGGAGCGTCGACGGCGCCCCATCCGTCACCCCCGAAAAGCAATTAGGAATTAGGAATTGCGGGGTGAGCGGGCGAAAAAAAATTATATCCGTTCCGCGCGGAGCAGCCACGTTTGCGGCTGAGTGATGCGCACTCGAATAAAATCGCCCGCGCGTTCATCGCCGTGCTCGAACAACACTAATTTATTCGTCCGCGTCCGCCCGATAAAAATTTTTTCGTCGTTCTTACTCGCGCCCTCAACGAGCACTTCAAATTCTTGATCCTTCAGCCGTTCGTTGATCTCCAAACTGATCGCGTTCTGCACCGCCATCAATTTTTCGAGCCGCTCATGTTTTATCCGATCGTCGATCTGATCGTCGAACGTCGCCGCCGGCGTCCCGCTCCGTCTCGAATATATGAACGTAAACGCCGCGTCAAATCTCATCTCCCGCACAAATTTCAGCGTCTCGTCAAAATCCGCGTCGGTCTCGCTCGGGAACCCTACGATCAGATCGGTCGTCAACGCTATCGACGGCACCTCCGCGCGGAGTTTTTCAACCAGCCGACGATACTGCTCAACCGTATAGCCGCGATTCATTTTTTGGAGCAATCGATCGGAACCGTACTGCACCGGCAGATGAATATGCCGGCAAATTTTTTCGTTGTCGGCGATCGCTTTGATCAGCTCGTCGGACAAATCCTTCGGGTGCGATGTCATAAATCGGATGCGTTTCAAGCCGTCGATCTCTCCAACCATCGTCAACAGTTGAGCGAAGGTCGCGCGCCGATGATCCTTGCCGTAAGAATTTACGTTTTGCCCGAGCAAAGTCACTTCGACGGTGCCGTTGTCGACGGCGGCTTGAATTTCGCGGATAATGTCCTCGGGCTGACGAGAGCGCTCGCGCCCTCTGACGTGCGGCACGATGCAATAGGTACAGAAATTATTGCAGCCGTACATGATCGGGATGAACGTCGAATGAGCTCCGCGCGGAGTGTAAATTTCTTCGACGATCGGATCGCTGACGCCGTCGGTGACGACGATGTGTCGATGAAACGACTCGAGCAGTCGGACGATCCTCAACAATTCCGATTGCCGTCCCGTGCCGAGAACGAAGTCGATGTGCGGAGCGCGCTTGATCAATTGATCGCCGTCCTTTTGAGCCATGCAACCGGTGACGCCGAGGATCAGCGACGGCTTTTGCATTTTCAAGCGTTTGATCTCACCGATCTTGCCGAGGATTTTTTCTTCGGCGGACTCTCGAACGCTGCAGGTGTTGATCAAAATCAGATCGGCGTCGTCGAGCGCGTCCGTCGGAGCGTAGCCGATCGATTGAAGGCGCGCGCTCATGCGTTCGCTGTCGGCAACATTCATCTGACAGCCGTAGGTAATGATTTTTAATTTCTTGCTCATAAATTTATTCTATCACGAAAATTTTTGACGTCAAATTTTTTTTATGGCGCGGTCGAGAAAAATTCCGACGGCAGTGAACAGCGCGATCATTCCGAGCACGAGCACGGCGTAGAGTCCGAGCGGGAGTTGTGTGGCGGCGGTGCCGAAGATGTGATGCATCAACAATCGATCGATCAATTGATCCATGTAGACGCCGACGATGCCGCTGCCGATCAAAAAGACGGCGAAAATTTTTTGGACGGTTGGATTGAGAGGAAAAATTTTTTGGAGGCGTTGACGGAAGCCGAGCCAATTTCGACCGAGATGCAATCCGATCAGAATCAGGAGCGCGAAGGGGATCGCGTCGTGGAGTTGGTGAACGAGGATCGTCCGCTTGAGTTCCATTGGCGCGAGAGATTTAAAGAGGTGGTGCGAGACGATGACGCCGGTGATCATGACGGCGGTCATGCCGACGAACATGAGCGCGTCGACGGCGAGATAAAATTTATTGAGCGAACGGAGCGCGCGGAGGTTCCATTTGATGTGGACGATGAGCGCGACGGCGAGCGCGACGCCTATAATTTCGTGCAGGATTTTGGGTAGGAAATGGAAATTCATGACGGCGACCGTCATCACGATCAAAACTATATCGATGTAAAATTTTTTCATTGCACTCTCCTATTTTTTTAAGGGCGCCGCTCAACGCTCCCACCCGTCGAGCGCGGCGCCCAACCAAGGCTGAGGTTCCCACCCCGCGTTGGCGGCGCCCGTTTTTTCTTCGGCTCCCGCCTCCGCATCGCAGCGTGCAACGGCGTCAACGGTTCCCGCCCGAATCGTCGGTGGTGCCCGAGCTTTTGAGGCGCCCGTCGCCGCATCGTGGTGAACAACGGCGTCAACAGTTCCCACCCCGCGTTGGCGGCGCCCGAGCTTTTAGGCGCCCGTCGCCGCATCGCGGTGAACAACGTCGTCAACAGTTCCCGCCTCGCGTTGGCGGCGCCCGAGCTTTGAGGCGCCCGCCCCCTCATCGCAGCGCGCAGTGAAGATCGCGGTTCCCGTCCCGCGTCAGCGTCAAGGGACGGGCGCCGCCGGCGCAGGGTGGGAATCGCGATCTCAGTTGGGCGCCGCGCTCGGGGGGTGGGAGCGACGGCGGCGCCCCTTATTTTGAAAAAAATTTTTTCATGGGTGGGATGAAAAACTTTTTTTCCGTCTCTCCATCACGCCGTGAAGGCGGCGACATCAGTCGGGGCAAAATATTTTTCGTGGGCGGGGTCTTTGTGGTATAATCAGCCGAAAATTTTTTGGGGAGGCTCATCATGGCTCATATCAACGATAATTATCGCAAGCTGCCCGGCAATTATCTCTTCAGCGAGATAGCCCGTCGGGTCGCCGCGTATCAATCCGACAATCCGTCCGCAAAAATTATTCGCTTGGGAATCGGCGATGTCACTCAGCCGTTGCCTCAAGTGTGCGTCGAGGCGATGAAGCGCGCCGCCGACGAATTGTCTCACGTCGAAACTTTTCGCGGCTACGGTCCCGAGCAGGGCTATGAATTTTTGCGCGGGGCGATTGCCGAGCACAATTATATCAGGCGCGGGCTTAACGTCAACGCCGAAGAGATTTTTATCAGCGACGGCTCCAAATGCGATTGCGGCAATATCCAAGAGATTTTCGCGCTCGACAGTCGGATTGCGATTGCCGATCCCGTTTATCCCGTCTACCTTGATACAAATGTGATGGCGGGTCGAACCGGCGCTCTTCAATCCGACGGACATTTTGAGGGCGTGACGTATCTGCCCTGCACCGCCGACAATAACTTTTCGCCCGAAGTTCCGCGCGGACATGTCGATTTGATTTATCTGTGCTCGCCGAACAATCCGACGGGGACGACGCTGTCAAAGGACGCGCTCAAAAAATGGATTGACTACGCTCGAGCGAACGACGCGATCATTCTCTACGACGCGGCGTATGCGGCTTACATCACCGAGCCCGACGTTCCGAGTTCGATTTTTGAGATCGAGGGCGCGCGGGAGTGTGCGATAGAATTTCGGTCGTTCAGCAAAACGGCGGGCTTTACGGGAACGCGCTGCGGCTACGTGGTGATCCCGAGCGGTTTGACGGGCGCGGCGGCTGATGGCGAGCGGGTTCCGTTGAAAAATTTATGGTTGCGTCGACAGACGACGAAATTCAACGGGACGGCTTACATCGTCCAGCGCGGTGCCGAGGCAATTTATTCCGACGAGGGGCAGGCGCAAGTCAAAAAACTCGTGGGCTATTACATGGAGAATGCAAAAATAATTCGCGAGGGATTGTCGAGCGCGGGCTTGACGGCGTACGGCGGAGTCAACGCGCCTTATATTTGGTTGAAGACGCCCGACGGCGAGGGCAGTTGGGAATTTTTTGATCGACTGTTGAGGACGGCGAATGTGGTCGGGACGCCGGGCGCGGGCTTCGGACCGTGCGGCGAGGGATATTTCCGTTTGACGTCGTTCGGCGATCGCGACAAGACGATTGAGGCGATGAATCGGATCGCGGCGATGTAAATTTTTTAGCGGTCGAGCGTGGTGCGGTTGTTGCCGACGTGGCGCGGGCTTCGGACCGTGCGGCGAGGGATATTTCCGGTTGACGTTGTTCGGGGATCGCGACAAGACGATTGAGGCGATGAATCGGATCGCGGCGATATAAAATTTTTTTGGTGACTGATCGGGGTGATGCGGCAATGTTTTTGGAGGAGCGACAGGAAAAAATATTGGAGCTGCTGGCGACGAACGGCAAGGTGCTCGTCAAAGAGTTGGCAGAGCGGTTCGGCGTAACGGAGGACTCGATCAGAAAAGATTTGGGCGCGCTCGAGCTGGACGGGAAATTGAAGCGGACGTACGGCGGTGCGGTGGCGATTCGAGAGAAATTGCATGTGGCGGAGGCGAATAAGCGGCGGACGATCGACGTGGAGGCGAAAAGAAAAATCGCGGCGGCGGCGTTCAAACTGATCAAGCCCGGCGATATGATCTATTTAGATATCTCGACGATCAACATCGCGTTGGCGGAGCTGATCGTCAAAGCGGACAATGATTTTAAAGTCGTGACGAACATGATAGACGTGCTGACGAGCCTCGTACGCAATCCGAAGGTGGACGTGGTATTCATCGGCGGGAAGATCAATCGGAGTCGGGACGGATTTTGCGACGGGCTTGCGACGGAGATGATCACTCGATTGAAGCCGGACTTGGCGTTTATCGGCGTGGTGGGCGTGGACGTAAAGGACAATTCGGTTTCGACGTATCAGATCGAGGACGGGATCAATAAGGCGAAGGTGATCGGCGCGAGCAAAAAAAATTACATCATAGCGGAGGCGCGCAAATTCAGCACGGACGGGAATTACACGTTTGCGCATGTCGACGAGTTTGACGGAGTGATCACGGACGCGAAGCCGAAGGCTGATCAGCTCCGCGCGTTGAGCGATCTCAACGTCGAGATCATTCTGCCGTAAAAAAAATTAACCGCCCGATGTGGGCGATTTTTTTATCTCTTGATCCAACCAAACGATTCAAAGCTCTGTCGATATTCGATGCGCTCATAGAACGCCTTCATCGTATTGGTCTGCTGAAAGATCGGAACGCGCTCGAGCGCAAACACATTGCTCCCGCGATCGACGTTGCCGTACTTGATCGTGTAAGCGCCCTTATATCCGACGTCCTGCGCGATGCTCGCGATGTGTAGATTATACGTTCCCGTCGGATATGCAAGAAAGTCTACGGGATGTCCGAGATTTTCCTCGAGCGTTTGTTTCGAGTCGAGCAGCTCCGCGCGGATTTCATCATCGGGCAATTCCTCTAGCGCGCGATGATTCATGGTGTGCGATTGAATTGTAATTCCGCCCTGCTCCATCTCGAGCAGCTGATCCCACGTCAGATATCCGTAATTGACGCCGGTGAACGCGGGCACCACAAAAATTGTCGCCTTCAATCCGTACTTTTGAAGGATCGGAAATGCATTCGTATAGTTGTCGAGATACCCGTCGTCGAAAGTGATCAGCACGGGCTTCTCGGGCAGGACGGTAACTCCGCTGATGCCGTCGTAAAGTTCCTGCGGCGTGATCGAAGTATAGCCGCTGTTGACGAGATAAGCCATCTGCTCGTCAAAGAATTGCGGGGGCATGGTGAGCGGATTGAAGCTGATGCCGACCTGATGATAATTCAAAACCAAAACTTTAGCGCCGTTGGCGATCTGATCGACGGTCTCGGTCGGGGCGTCCGCCTTTGTGATCGACGTTGAGAACAATCCAAGCCCGATCAGAGCCACTGCCAAAAATTTTTTAATCAATCGAAGCCTCCTTATCTATCGTCTTTGTTTCGACGGAAATTTTATGAGGGCGCCGCCGACGCTCCCGCCCTCCATCAGCGGCGCCCAACGGAGGACAGCGATCCCACCCGCGTCGGCGCCGCCCGCTTTTATAAACAGCGTCCGCCTCGTATCGCGGCGCCCAACCGAGGTCAGCGCCGATTCTTCCAATCTCTGAAAGGCGAAGATTTTCGACAGTCGGGGCGCCGTCGTCGCAGGGTGGGAACCGCCTACCTCCGTTGGGCGCCGCGCTCGGGGGGCGGGGGCGACGGCGGCGCCCTTTTTTCCGTTAATCGTTGGGGCGCTCGCCCGACTTGCCGCTGAATTTATGATACGAGCCGCCCTTCCTCCGACTCATCAGCTCCGCAAACAATTCTTCGGGATCGATCCCGTGCCACGCCAACAGCACCAGGCAGTGATACCACAAATCGCCCATCTCATAAATGATTTGATCCTTCGTGTGATTCTTCGACGCAATGATCGTCTCGACCGCCTCTTCGCCGACCTTCTTCAAAATTTTGTCGTGCCCCTTGTCGAACAGATAATTCGTATACGAGCCCTCGACGGGGTGCCGCTGCCGATCTTTGATCACTTCATACAACTCATAGAGCACCGCCGACAAATTTTCCTTCGACGGCTGCTCAACCACCGCCAACTCTTGACCACTCGAGCCCAGCCGCCGTCCGCTGAAGCACGAATACGTTCCCGTGTGACATGCCACGCCCGTTTGATGCACCTTGATCAACAGCGCATCGCCGTCGCAATCGTAGTTAATCGACAAAACTTTTTGGACGTTGCCGCTCGTTTCGCCCTTCTGCCATAATTTTTGTCGGCTCCGACTGTAAAACCACGTCAAGCCGGTCTCGAGCGTCTTGTTGAGCGACTCCTCATTCATGTACGCGAGCATCAGCACCTGCCCGTTTTCTTCCTGCACGACGGCGGGCACCAATCCGTTTTCGTCAAACTTTACCATCGAAATATCCAAATGGATCACCTCGAAAAAATTATAATGCGCGCGCCGTCAATCGTCAAATTCAAACTCGTCGACGGCATTTTTGAGCTCGACCGCCTCCGATCGATCCGACAACTCGATCAGCCGTTGAAAAAATCGTTCCCGATGCACGACCGTCATGAAAATAAATTGCGCGGCGTAATCGACGAACAGCCCCGCCCGATCGTAGAGCGTCCAAAAATTTTTTATCGACTGCTCAACGTCAACGTCGTACTCGATCCGATGAATCAATCGCGACAGCTCCGCGCGGATTATCGGAGTGTACATCGATTTTAGAAGCGCCAGCTCCGCCATCGAACGCGCGGCTCGAACCAACCAAAATTCGGTTTGAAGATCGTCGTTGATGTTTTCAAAGCCGATTGAGATCAGGCGATCGACGAGATCATCTTTCGCGCGCCGGACGACGGGCATCATTCGCACTTCCTTATAAAACGACGCGTAGCAGAGGCGCTCGAATTCGGATTTTGCGTAAAGTCTGCTGGCGATGGCTCCGAAGTTGCCGTGCATCAATCGGTCGATGACGGACCAATGTCGGACGTTGCGAAAACTCGTAATCCAGACGCCGGTTTGTTTGAGATAGGAAGAAAATCCTGCGGCAATATCCTGCGGATTGGTGACGAGCTCGAGAGTGAGATCGCCGATGATTGCATCGAAAAATTCTTCGTCGAAGGGCAATCGCTCCGCGCGGAAGTCGAGAATTTTAAATTTGACGTTGAGATCGGAAAATCGATCGGGGGCGTCGTCATCGTCGGTGACGGCGAAAATTTTTGCGGTCGGGAACCGTTGACGGAGTTCGGGCAAATAATCAATGCCGTCGACGACCAAAATATTTTCAAACAGATCGTCGGGCGCAATAAAATCCATCAATCGACGCGGAATCTCATTCATTTGACCACCGCCCTTTAAATTTTTCTTCCCGCCCACC
>CALGGP010000299.1 GCA_937915885.1 uncultured Selenomonadales bacterium
GGGTGGGTGGGGGCGGTGGGCGGCTCTAAAAAGCGATGGGGAAAATATATTGTCAATGGGGCGCGACTTTGATATCATGCGGTCGAAATTATATTTATCGACAGGTGGTGTTACGGGTTGGAGACATTTTGTATAGCGGTCTCAATCGGCGGATTGATGATGTTCGCTTACCGAGGCTGGTCGATCATTCTGATCGCGCCGTTCTTCGCGGTGCTGTCGGCGATCATCAGCGAGTTCGGCATCATGCCGGTCTACAGCGAACTCTACATGACACGATTGGCGGAGTACACTAAGACTTATTATCCGGTATTTTTATTCGGAGCGATCTTCGCCAAGTTGATGGAGACCGGCGGACTGGCGTCGGCAATCGCAGGCAAGATCATGGATCTGCTCGGCGAACAACGCGCGGTGCTCGCCGTACTGCTCGGCGCGGCGGCGCTTACCTACGGCGGCTTGAGCGTGTTCGTCGTCGCGTTCGTCATGTATCCGTTCGGCGCGGAAATTTTCCGCAAGGCGAATATCCCCAAACGATTATTGCCCGCCACAATGTGGATGGGCATCATGTCATTCGCAATGGTCGCGATCCCCGGCTCGCCTCAAGTTCAGAACATCATCCCGTCGGCATTCTTCGGCACGTCGACGTGGTCGGGCGTCGGGATCGGAATGTTCGCCGCCGTCTTATTCTTCGGCATCAGCATCGGCTGGCTGTCCTATCGAGCGAAGAAAATGAAGGCGGCGGGCGAAGGCTACGGTGTGCTCGCCGAACAAAAACAGCGCAAAGATCGTCGGCTCCCGCCGTGGCAACTCTCCGTTATTCCGTTGGTGCTGGTGCTCGTCGTCAACATGGTTTTGAGCAATCCGTTCCATTGGGAATGGGGCTTCCATTGGGACGAGGGCAGTTTGATCCTGTTCGAGCCGTTTAACTTGGCGTTGCTCGTCGGCAGCGTCGGCAAAATCCAAGCGATCTGGTCGATCTGCGTGGCGCTGATTGTCAGCAGTATCGCCGCCGCTTGGATCGGACGCAAACACTACACCGAAGGCGGCGAAAGTTTTGTCGGCACGATCAACTACGGCGCGGTGTCGTCTTGCGCGGCGGTTTTGAATGTCGCGTCGGGCTTTGCATTCGGCTCCGTTATGGTCAGCATGCCGGGATTTTTTCCGATCAAAGAAATGTTGCTCGACTTGGGCGATTCCGCCGGACCGTTGCTGGCGTCGGTCGTCACGACAAACATCATGACTGGCATCACCGGCTCGGCGTCGGGCGGCATGACGATCGCGCTGTCGATGCTCGCCGACAATTGGGCGGCGTTGGCGACCGCGCAAGGCATCCCGCTCGAAGTCATGCATCGAATTGTGTCGCTGGCGTGCGTCGGCGTCGATCCCGTCCCGCAAAGCGGCTCGCTCGTGACGTTGCTCGCCGTCTGCGGTCTCACTCATAAAGAGGCGTACTTTGATATCTTCGTGCTGATGTGCTTGAAATTTTTCGTGCCGTACCTGTGCGTGTTGTTCTACATGTTAACGGGCATCGCATGACGAAAGGATGTTTTGAATGACCAATAAAGAGTTGGAAGAAAAACTGCAGAAATACGATCCGGAGCTGAGCGCGTTGGTGCAGCGTTCGTTCGACCGGCAGGTGACGAGTTTGTCGCTGATGCCGACCGACAGTGCGGCGTCGCCGTTGTCGCAATATCTCAAGGGCAGTGCGCTGGGGAATGATTTCGACGGGCATAATCCGTTGACGCATCACAGTCGGATCGAAAAACTTGCGACGGAGCGACTGCGCAATCTGTTCGGAGCGGAGAATGCGATCATTCGGACGGCGAATGTGGCGTCGGCGTCTCGAGTGGTGCTGTTGACGTTGGTGCGCCCGGGCGAAACAATCTTGTCGTTCAACCTTCGGAAGCAAAAATATTGTCGTGGCTCGCACATGAAATTCAACTTCGTCAAGTTTGCGCTCGAGCCCGACACGTTGACGCTCAACATTCAAAAATTGCGGTACTCGGCGATGCGAAACAAGCCGGTGCTGATCATCTGCTCGGCGACGAATTATCCGAAGAACATCAATTATAAGGAACTGAGGGCGGTCGCCGACGAGTGCGGAGCAAAATTGTGGGTTGATCTGAATCAGAATGCGGGGCTGATCGCGGCGAAGATGATCGAATCGCCGGTGCCGTATGCGGACGTGGTGACGTTCTCGACGGGCGACGCGCTGCACGGACCTCAAAACGGAATAATCCTGTCGAAACAATATCTTGCGGAGCCGATCCGACAGATGATCATCGACAGCGGCTATTCGTCCGTCAAGAAAAATGTGTTTGCGGCATTGGCGGTGGTCTTCAAGGAAGCGACGAGCGACGAGTACAAAGATTTTTCGCAAGCGGTATTGGACAACGCGCGTGCGCTCGAGCGCGGTCTGCAAAAGACGGGCGCGGACGTACTGTGCAGTCCGACGGAAAATCATTTGGTGGTCGTCCGATTGAAAAACAATCAGGACGAGGCGCTTGTCGCAAAGAAACTCGAAAAGGGCGGGCTGCTGGTCAAGGCGGAAAAAATGATGACGGCGGACGATCGGATCAATTACCCGATCCTGCGGTTGTCGAGTCTCGATCCGACGACGCGGGCGCTCAGTTCGGAGGATATGTTTACGCTGGGCATGGCGATAGGAGAGTTCCTCAACTCGGCGCAAGACGATCGCTCGATCGACGCGATCAAAATGATCATTCAGGAGATGGTAGAAAATCTGCCGCTGTTCTCGGAGGATTGGCTGCCGGAGTCGGAGATCGTGCACGAGCAGGACAACGCGCTGATGATGAAGGCAATGATCTACGGCATGTGAGGAGAGAATGTAAGCGAGCTGCTATTTCAATTTCAACGGCAGACCGCAGGCGCATAAATAAACTTCGTCCGCCGCCGCCGCGAATCGCTGATTGATCAGCCCTTGTTGATCGCGAAAATCCCGCGCGAGTTCATTCATCGGGACAATGCCGCTGCCGACCTCGTTCGTCACCACGATCGAGCGCCCCGAAAAATTTTTCAGCGCTTCTATCAACAATCGAAAATACTCTTCGATTCCGTCCGTCGAGCGACATAAAAAATTCGACAGATACACCGTCAAGCAATCGAACAATAAACAATCCGCGCGGAGCCCGTCAATAATTTCATGAGCATCGAACGGCGCCTCAACCGTCACCCACGACGAAGGGCGCCTCTTTTTATGTGCTTCGATCCGACGCCTCATCTCGTCGTCCAACGCTTGAGCCGTCGCTATATACACCACCCGATCAAACTTCGCGGCAAGTTTTTCCGCAAACGCCGACTTGCCGCTCCGCGCTCCGCCCGTTATCAAGATCATCAAAATCACTCCCGTCAATAAATCCGATCCATTATTGATCGCCGTCGAATAAATTTCAATCGGCGGCAGGAATTTTACAGTTGCACGTTTAATAAGCAAGCAGTTTCAAGCGTATAAAAGGAGTGATTATGCAATGAGAGAGTTGGACGTGAGCGAGATCACCGCCAACGTTGCCGAGATGTGCAAAGAGGCGGCGTACTACCTCCCGAACGATGTCTATGAAGGTCTCAAGCGCGGGCGCGAAACCGAAAAATCCGAGGTCGGTAAAATCGTGCTCGATCAGATCATCAAGAACGCCGAAATCGCACGCGCCGAGGATCGTCCGTACTGCCAGGACACCGGCATGACGATCGTCTTCGTCAAGGTCGGGCAGGACGTTCACTTCGTCGGCGGCAACTTCGTCGACGCCATCAACGCCGGCATCGCCAAGGGCTATACCGAGGGCTATCTGCGCAAATCCGTCGTCAGCGAGCCGCTTTTCAATCGTGTCAACACCAAAAACAATACGCCGGGCGTGATCTATACTGAAATAGTCGACGGCGACAAAGTTGACATCACGATCGCGCCTAAGGGTTTCGGCTCCGAGAATAAGTCGGGCGTCAAAATGTTGGTGCCCGCCGACGGAGTGCGCGGCGTCAAAAAAGCCGTGATGGAGATCATTTTGCATGCGAGCATGAATCCGTGTCCTCCGATGGTGGTCGGAGTCGGGATCGGCGGCACGATGGATCGCGCGGCGCTGTTGTCGAAGAAAGCCTTGACGCGTTCGATCGACGATCGGAATCCCATGCCCGAGTATGCGAAACTCGAAGAAGAACTGCTCGAGCTGATCAATTCGACGGGCATCGGACCTCAATTGGGCGGCACGACTTCGGCGTTGGCAGTCAACATCGAGTGGGAGCCGACGCATATTGCGGGACTCCCCGTTGCCGTGACGATCTGCTGTCATGCGATGCGCCACGCGCACAGAGTACTTTGATCGATCGAAAGGACGGGTGATAAAATATGGCAGAAAGCATTCGGTTGACGACGCCGCTGACGGAGGAGCAGTCGAGAAAACTCCGCGCGGGTGACAGCGTTTTGATCACGGGGACGATCTACAGCGCGCGCGATGCGGCTCATAAGGCGATGACGGAGGCACTTGCGCGCGGCGAAAAACTTCCGCTCGATTGGCATAATCAGATTGTATATTATTTGGGACCGACACCGGCGAAGCCCGGCGATCCGATCGGCTCGTGCGGTCCGACGACAAGTGGACGTATGGACGCGTACACGCCGACTATGTTAGAGCAGGGCATAAAGGGCATGATTGGCAAAGGCTCTCGGTCGAAAGAAGTCGTCGAGTCGATGAAGAAAAACGGCGCGACGTACTTTGCGGCGGTCGGCGGAGCGGCGGCGTTGATCGCTAAATCGGTCAAAAAATATACGGTGCTGGCTTATCCTGAGTTGGGACCCGAGGCGGTGGCGGCGCTCGAGGTTGAAGATTTCCCCGCGATCGTCGTGATCGACAGCGAAGGCAATAATTTCTATGACATCGGACAAAAACCGTTCAGACACTTCGACATAGATTCGATCTAAAATTATTGTCCCGCCCAAAAATTTATGGGGCGCCGACGCCGCTCCCACCCTCGGAGTGCGGCGCCCAACTGAGGACGCGTCTCCCACCCGCGTCGTCGGCGCCCTTAAGCATCAGCAATCGCAGAGTGCCAAGGGTGGGTGGGCGAGAAAAATCTGATCCCATCCTCGGAGGACGGCGCCTGAATTAGCCCGTGATTCCCCACCCGCGCCGGCGGCGCCCCGTCCCCTAAAATTCCTAATTCCGCATTCCTAATTCCTAATTGCTTTTAAGGAGGCGACTTTGTTGCACACTACATTCTATCTGCGGAGGCTTCATTCGCTGTGCGGTCTGTTCGTCCTCGGACTGGTGCTTTTCGAGCACATCTTTACCAACTCGATGGCAATCTTCGGTCCCGAGACTTTCAACGGCGCACTCGAAATGATGGAGCTCATCCCCAAACCCATTTTCCTCGGGCTCGAGGTCGGCGGCATCGCCGTTCCGCTGCTCTTCCACGGTCTCTACGGAATTTATATCGCGTTGCAGGCGAATAACAATCCCCGTCGATTCCCCTACATTCGCAACTGGAATTTTACTCTTCAACGTTGGACGGCTTGGTTCCTGGTAATTTTCCTCGTCTGGCACGTCGGATTCTTGCGCGTTTATACCAAGGGCGTCACCGGCACTCCGATCTCATTCGAGCTCTTACAGAGTTATTTCCAAAACCCCGTCGTCGTCGTGCTCTATATCCTCGGTATGTTCGCCGCCATTTTCCATTTCTGCAACGGCATCACCACTTTCTGCATGACGTGGGGCATCACCAAGGGACCGCGCGCGCAAAACGTCATCAGCGTTATCAGCATGCTCCTGTGCGTCGGCATGTGCCTGATCACTTTGACGTTCATGGGCAGCTATTTCGTTCATCAAATTTGACGATTGAGGGATTGCGATATGGCGAAAGATTTATCTAAGAAACGGATCGCGGTCGTCGGCGGCGGTATCAGCGGACTGATGGCGGTCATAAAAATTTGCGAGATGGGCGGCGAAGTCGATCTGTTCTCGTATTGCCCCGTCAAGCGTTCGCATTCGCTCTGCGCACAGGGCGGCATCAACGCCTGCATGGATACCAAGGGCGAGCACGATTCGATTTATGAGCACTTCGACGATACCGTCTACGGCGGAGATTTTTTGGCGGATCAATTGGCGGTCAAGGGCATGGTCGAGGCGGCTCCGAAAATTATCAAGATGCTTGATCGTATGGGCGTGACTTTCAACAGAACGCCCGAAGGTGTTCTCGACCTGAGAAATTTCGGCGGTCAAAAAAATAAGCGGACGTGCTTCTCGGGCTCGACGACGGGTCAACAGATTCTCTACGCGCTCGATGAGCAGGTGCGTCGTTGGGAAGTCAAGGGCGCCGTCCACAAATACGAGTTCTGGGAGTTCGTCAAGATCATCAAAAATCGTGAGGGCGTCTGTCGAGGGCTGGTCGCTCAATCGATGAACACGATGGAAGTTCGCGCGTTCCGTGAGGATACGGTTATTCTCGCGACGGGCGGTCCGGGTCAAGTGTTCGGGCGTTGCACGGCGTCAACGATCTGCAACGGCTCGGCGGTGAGCGCGGTCTATCAGCAAGGCGCGGAGATTGCCAATCCGGAGTTCATTCAAATTCATCCGACGGCGATCCCGGGCTCGGACAAAAACCGTCTGATGTCGGAGGCGTGCCGCGGCGAAGGCGGGCGCGTTTGGGTTTACAAAGATGGAAAGCCTTGGTACTTCCTCGAGGAAATGTATCCGGCTTACGGCAATTTGGTTCCGCGTGATGTGGCGTCGAGAGCGATCTATAAAGTTTGCGTGCACATGGGGCTCGGCATCAACGGTGAGAATCGCGTTTATCTTGATCTGTCGCACATCGACGGCGATTATCTCAAGAGAAAACTCGGCGGCATTTTGGAAATGTATTCGGAGTTCGTCGGGCAAGACCCGCGCAAGGTGCCGATGGAAATTTTCCCGTCGGTGCACTATTCGATGGGCGGGATTTGGGTCGATCGCAAGCACTTTACGAATATCCCGGGGCTGATGGCGTCGGGCGAGTGCGACTACCAGTATCACGGCGCAAATCGGTTGGGAGCGAACTCGTTGTTGAGCGCGGCATATTCCGGCACGGTGAGCGGTCCCGAGGCAATGAAGTGGGCGAAGACGGGCAATCGCGGTTCGGAGTTGACTGATGAGGAGCTCGAATCGGCGCGGCGCGAAGTGCAGAATGAATATGAGCGGATTGTGGCGATGAACGGCTCGGAAAATGCTCATAAGTTGCATCACGAGATGGGCGATTTGATGTATAAGTATGTTGCGATCGAGCGCGACAATAACGGTCTTGATCAGTGCTTGGTCGAGTTGAAGAAACTGCTCAAGCGTTGGGACGATATCGGCTTGACGGATCATTCGACGGTCGCCAATCAAGAGGCAATGTTCGTGCGTCAGCTGCGGAATATGATCCTGTATGCGATGACGATCACCAAGGGCGCGCGGATGCGTGACGAGTCGCGCGGCGCGCATGCAAAGATTGTGCTCGAGAACGGTCAGCAGAAACACGACGCCGACGGCGAGTTGGTGTTCATGGGGCGCGACGATAAGAATTTCATGTTTACGACGATCGTCAGCTACGATCCGGCGACGGAGGAGCCGATCATCTCCTATCGTGAGTTCGATCATTCGTTGATCAAGCCGCGCGCTCGTAACTACGCCGTCGCCAAGAAGGAGTGATATAAATGGCTGACAAGAAGGTTCGCTTCGTGATCGAGCGGCAGGACGGTCCGAACGAAAAACCTTATACTCAAGAGTTCGATGTGGATTGGCGCCCGGGTCTGAACGTGGTGGCGGCGCTGATGGAGATTCAGAAGAACCCGACGACCGTTGACGGCAAGCGCGTCCCGCCGGTGACGTGGGAGTGCAACTGCCTCGAAAAAGTTTGCGGCGCGTGCATGATGGTGATCAACGGCAAGGCGCGGCAGGCGTGCTGTGCGTTGGTCGACGAGATCGATCAGCCGATCCATCTGGCGCCCGCGCGGACGTTCCCCGTCATTCGCGATCTCTTGATCGACCGCTCGGTGATGTTCGAGAGTTTAAAAAAAATCCAAGGCTGGGTTGAGATCGACGGCTCTTGGGAAGTAAAAGATGCTCCGATCCAAAATCCGTACACGGCGGCGACGGCTTATGAAATTTCGCGTTGCATGACGTGCGGTTGTTGTCTGGAGGCGTGCCCGAATGTCGGACCGCAATCGGACTTCATCGGTCCGGCGCCGACGGTGCAGGCGTATTTGTTCAATCTCCATCCGCTCGGGAAATTCGACGCGCCGAAACGTTTGAACGCGCTGATGGAGAAAGGCGGCATCACGTCGTGCGGCAACAGTCAGAACTGCGTCGAGGTGTGTCCGAAGTCGATTAAATTGACGACGTATCTGGCGCAATTGAATCGCGACGTCAACATGCAGGCGCTCAGAAATATTTTCGATAAGTAATCCGATCGGTTGAAAAAAAAAGGCGTCCGTCTCCGAGGTTGGGGGCGGGCGCCGAAATTTTTTTGCGCGTTATGCGCGGTTGCGGGTAAAGATGTAGTCGACCAGCTGACGATCGGAATCATTGAGTGCCCGATAGTCGGCAATGATTTGACGATCGGCGTCCATCGAGGCGATCAGAGCATTTTCTTCGTTTATGACGAATCTGCTGTAATCGTGATGCATCGCTAAAATCTCACGGATTAGGCGACGTTTATTTTTCTGATCATCTTTTTTACGGCTTTTAAAAAGGAGACTGCACAATCCGAGTTCACTAACTAAAGTCATGGTGGGATTGCCGACTCTGAGAGTATCTGCCGTGAACGCGAAGTTGGAACTATCAACTTTGGCAGTTTGTTTTTCATAATAATTGAGTCGAGCGACGGCATCACGACAATTTTCGATGTTGAGAGCGTCGCAGACATCTTTCGCCGCAAACCACGGCTCGCCGTCGATCACTTGAGCGCGGATATTCGCTCCGAGTATTTTATTGACGAGATTCATGAGCTTTGCGCTCCAATTAAAATTCTCTCTCATGGCGCAATCTATTCTCGCAACAACTTCTTCACACTCGGGCGAACAGGTAATCGTAAAACTGCCTATATCCGCCGTGAAGGCACGACCGCAGATCGGACAAACGCGCGTGATCGTCTCGCCGTTCGTCTCAACCTTGGGCGGCGGAGCAAAAAAGTTTGTCGACGCGGTGAGCGGCGGCGTTCTCCGCAATTCGGCTTCGCACTCGTCGGAACAGGCAATCCTCGGATCGTTGCAGTGAATGCTGAAAGTTGTTTCGCAGATGGGACATACGCGCGTGATCCGACGGTTCGCGTTCTCATGCTTGCGGCGGCAGTTCACACTGCAATATTTTTTGTCGCCGTTCGTGGTTTTAAATTCCTTGCCGCAATGAGCGCAATTGCGTTTGACGACAACTCGATGCAAGCCATGATACATTGCGTGATCGCCTTTCGACATAAGGCGGAGCCATTCGATGTTGTTTTCGTTTTTGTCGAAAGTGCCGTCGGGATTGCGGTGATCGTGATGAATGTGATAGTCTTCGGGCGGCGCGTCGTTGTGATACGTCCAAACCGTGATGTGCAAAGTGAGTTCGACACCGTTGACGAGGGCACGGTAATAGCCGTCGGACTTCCGATGATAGTTGACGCCGTTGAAACGCTGCGTCCGTTCGTCGATTACGATGACGTGACCGTTGCCGACGTCGCCGGGCTGAGTGTTGGGAGCGTCGGGCTTGATGTGGGGACGGATCACCTCGGGCACTTTCGCCTTCGATTTTTTCTTCGGATCAATCATAATTGCTGCCTCCTTTTGCTCTTGACAATCGGCGGCTCGCAAAGTACAATAAACATGACCTTTGCGGGTGCGCTGCTATGTTGTTCAAGGTAATTATAATACCTGGCGCTCGGAAGGTCAAATGTTATTTTTGCCGAAGTGGGCATTTTTTATTGCAAAAAAAATCGTCCCAGCCGTGGACAAATTCTTTTACGTATGCAATCGGCTCTCTATCATCGAGCTACTGAAATAGTAGACTTGAGCCGATTAATTAGCAGTTAATCCGGCTCCCAACAAACACGGAATATCCATTTCGGAGGGAGCCGACACTACCAACGTCGATCGCCCGTCCTTAATACGAATTGTATCAGCCCGAGCCGCCTGCGTCAACAGGTTTTTTTTATTGCGTCAAACGCCGGTACATCTCCATCAGCCGCGAAACAATCTCCGCCTCCGACATCGATCGGGCAAAACCGTAGGCGTCGAGCACCGCGTGATCATTCTCGAGATGCGCCGCGCGGAGATCAACGGGCATATTTTTTTCGTCATACAAAGCCGCCAATGTCCAACTCGGATATTTCGAGCGCGCGTCGAGGATCGCTTGCGCCGTCTCTTCGATCGACGACGACCAACCGCACCACACAAAATTATTATATACGATCTTTGTTGAGTATCGATATCCCGTCCCGAACCTTCCGCACACGGTTTTCATCCACGCCATGTGCACAGTCGACATCAACACTCCGAACTCAAACAGATCGCCATCGGGAATAAGCATCGCCTCTAAGTTGACGATCACATCGCCGTCGATAAATCCCATCGGAATATATTTTCGGCTGTCGCTCGACGTCCGCGGAATTATAATCGAGCGCCGACCGACGTATCTATCTTCGGCAAAAAGTGTCGGCGTCTCCGCCCGCCGTCTCGTCGCCGCCTTCTTACTCGCCAATCGGAACCGTCTGACGGCATCGACGCGTTCTTTGACCAACGGCAATCGAAGCTCGTCAGCCGTCGCGTCCTTCAACCACAAACAATATCGCGTCCTGCCGTTTAGAAATTCGTCGCCGCCCACATACCGCCGAATAAATTTCCGCGCGGAAGGCTCACGTCGAATAAAATCTTCGTACTCGTCGGCATCGATGATAAAGCCGCCGCCGTCCGTCGGACACGAGCCGACAATCATCGGCGGCACGTCGCATAACGGCTCCGCGCGGTCGACCACAATAATATTCGGCGCGTCGAGCAGATAGGCGTTGATGTTGGTCGCAATAATTTTTTGATCCCCGTCGAAAATAATCCTCGGACGGTCGCTCGGCGCGGTGCTGAAGCCGACGACCACACAATGAACCGCCGCCATGTCCTCCGACTCGCTGAGCCACTTAAACGTGCGGTGGGCGAAGTCGATGTGAACGCCGCGCTCGAACAGATGCGTCCACAACGGCGGCACGGCAATCCCTTGACAGAGTGAGTTGGTGGCGACGAAGGCGGCGCGCGTCGGAGTGTCGCTCATAAAATCGGCGGTTTTTTTGAACCAACAGGCAACGAAGTCGAGATTGCCGCAGCCCTTGACGCCGTCGAAAACTTGAGCCATGTCGGCTTGTTGAGCCGCCGTCCGAAAACTTTTGCCGACGAAGGGCGGGTTGCCGATTATATAATCCACTCCGCGCGGAACGATCTTTTTCCAATCGAGCGTCAAAGAATTGCCGCAAACGATATGAGCGGCGCTCGTCAACGGCAGATAATCAAGCCGCTTGTGCAGGATTGACTCCGTCGCCTTCATCATTTGATTCTCGGCAATCCATAACGCCGTCCGCGCCACCGCCACCGCAAAGTCGTTGACTTCAATCCCGTAAAAATTTTCGATCGAGACGAGGATCGTGCAATCGGCGCCCAACTTTTGAAGTTCGCGTATCACGTCGTTCTCGAGAGTGCGGACGGCGATGTAAGTCTCCGTCAAAAAATTGCCCGAGCCGCACGCCGGATCAAAGAAGATCAGCGCCGCCAACTTTGCATGAAAACGCTCGAGATCGCGCCGACGATTTTGCTTCCGACGGTTTTTGACGGTCTGAAATTCTTTGTGGAGCTCGTCGAGGAACAACGGATCGATGACGCGGTGAATGTTTTCGATGGAAGTATAATGCATGCCGCCGCGTCGACGAGTGCTCGGATTCAATGTCGACTCGAAAAGCGCGCCGAAGATCGGAGGGCTGATGTCAAGCCAGTCGAATTGGGCGGCTCGAAAGATGTAGTGACTGACGGCGTCATTGATGGCGGGAATATTCTCGGCGGCGTTTTTAAACAGATCGCCGTTGACATACGGAAATTGTTTCAGCTCCGCGCGGAGCGTTGGATCGCGACGATCAATCGGAGTGTCGAGAATTTCAAACAGATCGATCAGCGCCTGTCGACGGTCGGGAGTATTTTTGAGGTAGAGACTAAACTGATCTGGCGCAAAGATGTCGGCGTCGTCGGCGTAGAGGCAAAACATCAGACGCACGCAAAATTCGTTGAGAGAATCCCCATCGGGATTATTTTTTTCGAGCGCGGAGTGAATGTGGCGTATCAGCTCGATCGCGTTCATCGAAATTTTGACGGCGGGATTGACGTTCTCGTCGTCGGGATCGATCAAGAAATTCAATCGACGGCGCTCGTGAGCAAGGCGGTCGACGGCAATCACATTCGGCTCATAAGGCGCGTCGCCGGCGCGATGATACAAATCCATATTATAGACGCGGAGCTCGACGAAGTTGCAGACGACGATCCAGCGCGGGCGTTGAGAATAGTCTCGAGCGTCGGCGTAGCGTTTCGCCTGCTCGAACGGCGTTAAAAACATGCCGTCGGATTGACGCGCGGGCTTGTCGAGATCAACGCCCCGGCTTTTGTTTTCGATCAGCACTCGCGTCGACGGAATGAAGGCGTCGATAAAAGCAGTCGAGCCGTCGAGATTGATCGGCACTTCAAATTGAATTAATGACTCGGGACGGGCGATCGAAAAGAGATCGCGGAGTAAAGATATCCAAAACGATTGAGCCTCGCCCTTCTCGGAGCCGCGCCCGTTCCAATCGTCGACAAAATTTTTAACGGAGCCGCCGTCATTCATTGTATCATCTCCCGTTGGTTTCGTCCGTCGAGGAAGCATTCCCGTCGACATCGCTCGGCACTTCAAACCAAATAAAATTTTCGGGACGAGCGACGTTGAGGAGACGAAGGCTCCAAAATTGATTGTCGATCATAAAATCAACTCCTTTGATCTTTGATCGATTGAAAAATTTCGCCGCGCAATGTACAATATCCTTTAAACAAAAATCGGAAGGTGAATGCATGAAGTTACGAACCACGGAGTATTTCGTGCGGGAGGTCGTCGTGTCGATGCGCCGCAACCGTTGGATGACTTTCGCATCAATCGGCACCGTCGCCGTCTCGCTTTTTATCCTCGGAGTTTTTTTATTGCTCGTGCTCAACATGACGCGGCTCGCCGCCGAACTCGAGTCTCAAGTGCAGATCGCCGTCTACCTCAACGACGCGCTCACCGAAGAGGGACGCGCCGAAGTCGAAAAGATGATGCGCGACATGAAAAGCATCGCCAAGATCGAGTACGTGCCGCGCGAACAGGCGCTCGAACGTCTTCAGGAACGGCTCGGCGATCAAAAATATATTCTCGACGCCCTCGGCGATTCAAATCCGCTCCCGAACTCCTACGACGTCACCGTCACCAAGCCGGAGCTCGTCGGATCGACGGCGTTTGCGATCGCCGATCTCTACGGCGTCGACGAGGCGAAATACGGTCAGGACGTTGCCAATCATCTGTTCGACATCACAAAACTGATTCGACTGTTCGGCTTCGTGCTGATGGTGCTGTTGACGGGCGCGACGGTCTTCGTCATATCAAATACAATCCGACTAACCGTCTTTGCTCGACGAAAGGAGATCGCAATCATGAAATACGTCGGCGCCACCGATTGGTTTGTGCGCTGGCCGTTCATCCTCGAGGGGATCGCGCTCGGATTTATCGGCGGCGGATTGTCGGCGCTGGCAATCAGAAGTTTTTACGCGGCAATGGCGGCGAAAGTCTACAGCACGTTGACGTTCCTGCCGCTCATTCCGCAATATCCGTTGATGGATTATATAACGGTCGCGCTCATCGTCGCGGGGATCATCGTCGGCATCCTCGGCAGTACCGTCTCGTTGAAACGCTTCTTGGAGGTTTAGGTTTGAAAAAATTATTGACGGCTTTTATAATAATTTTGACGTGGTCGACGCTCGCGCACGCCGACGAAATTGAAGAGCTCGAATCCGAAAAGGCGGAGTATGACGCGCAAGCGCAAGAGGCTCAACAGATGTCGGATCAGTTGTGGCTCGAGATCGAATCGGTGTCGGAGGTCAAGCGGCAACTCGATGCGGAGGCGGCGGAGGCGACTGCCGATTACGAAGAAAAACAGGCGGTGCTCGACGAGACGCTCGGGCGGATCGAACAAAATAAACTTAAGTATGCGGCGGCGGAACGCGATTATCAAAGTAAGAGGGCGGTGCTGTCGACGCGCGTCCGCGATATCTACATCAACGGGCAAATCAGTTATCTCGATGTGCTGTTCGGGGCGAAGGATTTCAACGATCTGTTCACTCGAATGGATTTGTTGAAGCGGGTCGTGATGCAGGATTATGATTTGGTGCAAGTCGTGCTCGAATATCAAAAGGAATTGCGCGCGATCAGAGAACAGCTCGAGGCGGATCGGGAGGTGCAAGCCGATCTCGCCCGGAAGGCGGAGTTCGCAAAGGCGGTAAAGGATTCCAAGGTCGCTCGACAGCAGGAATTGATTGATCAGATGCAAAACAATAAAGCCGTTTACGATCGGCAGTACGACGAGATGATGGCGGCGTCGGCGAAAGTCGCTCAACTGATCGAGCAAAGCAAATGGCGCGCGGCGGCGGAAGCGGCAGCTCGAGAGCGCGCGGCTCAAGAGGCGGCGGCTCGAGAAGAAGCGGCGCGTCGAGCGCGGGAAGCGGCGGCGGCTCAACAATCGAACGTGACGACGCCGGCATCGATCGAATACGAAGACGAAGTTGAAACGTATGTGCCCGCGTCGAGCGGCGGAGGAATGATCTGGCCCATCAGCGGACCGATCACATCAGAATTTGGTTGGCGGACGCATCCGATTTTCGGCAGTCAAAGATTTCATAGCGGGCTCGACATCGGAGGCGATTACGGCTTGCCGATCCATGCGGCGCTCGGGGGCGTGGTGATCGAAAGCGGTTGGATCGGAGGCTACGGCAATACGATTATGATTGATCACGGCGGCGGAGTGGTGACGCTCTACGGGCATAATGAATCGCTCGCGGTGGGCGTCGGTCAGACGGTGAGCCAGGGTCAAGTGATCGCGTATTGCGGCTCGACGGGAAATTCGACGGGACCTCACTGCCACTTTGAAGTTCGACTCGGCGGCGAACCCGTCAGTCCATGGAACTATCTATAAATTTTCTTCGTCCGTAGCTTAAAGGGGCAACGGAAAAAAATTTTTTCATCCCGCCCGCCCGCCCTGAAAAAATTTTTTTCAAAAACGGGAGCGTCGCC
>CALGGP010000300.1 GCA_937915885.1 uncultured Selenomonadales bacterium
GGGTGGGCGGGATTATATTTTTAACTCCGATTCTCGCGACTTACTAATTGGTCGGCGCCGTAGCGTTTGCGAAGCGCCGGCTTTTCTATTTTACCCGTGGCATTGCGCGGCACGTCGGCGAAAATAATTTTCTTCGGACGCTTATAGCGCGGCAGCTCGAGGCAAAACCGATTGATCTCCTCCTCGGTGCACGTCTCGCCCTCTTTGATCTCGATGATCGCCGCGCTGATCTCGCCCAACCTTCGATCGGGCAATCCAATCACCGCCACGTCTTTGACGGGCTCGTAAGCATGCAGAAAATCTTCGATCTGAACGGGATAAATATTTTCGCCGCCGCTTATGATCACGTCCTTCTTTCGATCGACCAGAAAATAAAATCCGTCCTCGTCCTGCATCGCCATATCGCCCGTCAACAGCCAGCCGTCCTTGAGCACTTCGGCGGTCGCCTTGGGATCGTTGTAGTAGCACGTCATCACGCCGGGACCTTTCACGCACAGCTCGCCGACTTCGCCGCGCTTGACTTCGTCGCCGTGCTCGTCGATAATTTTGCACTCCCAACGATAGCCCGGCACTCCGATCGAGCCGACCTTATGAACATTTTCGAGCCCGAGATGAACGCAGCCCGGTCCGGTCGATTCCGACAAACCGTAATTGGTGTCGTAATCGTGATGCGGGAAATATTCTTTCCAACGGTGAATGAGCGACGGCGGCACGGGTTGCGCGCCGATGTGCATCAGCCGCCATTGATCGAGCGTATGACCGTAATCAATCAGCTCGAGATCGCCGCGTCCGAAGGCGTCAACGATGTCCTGAGCCCACGGCACGAGCAGCCACACGATGGTGCAATGTTCTTTCGAGACGGCGTCAAGAATAATTTCGGGCTTGGTACCTTTCAACAGCACGGCTTTCGAGCCGGCGACGAGACTGCCCATCCAATGGAATTTTGCGCCGGTGTGATAGAGGGGCGGGATGCAAAGGAAAGTATCTTCGCGCGATGTTCGATGATGTTTTTGCTCCATCTGCGCGGCTTGAGTGAGACTGCGATGTTTATGAAGGATCGCCTTCGGAAAACCCGTCGTGCCGGACGAAAAATAAATCGCGCCGTAATCGTCTTCGGTGATCAATCCGACGTCGGGCTTATGGCTTGAGCAGTTTGCGGCAAGCAGATGATAGCTTTCGGCAAAACTCGGGCAATTGTCGCCGACGAAGATCAGCAGTCGACCTTGCGAAAGGCGCTCGGCGTTGGCTTCGATGCGACCGATGAACTCGGGACCGAAGAGAATCACATCGACTTCGGCGAGCTCGGCGCAATATAAAATTTCGGCGGCGTCGTAGCGAAAATTGAACGGGACGGCGATCGCTCCGCTCTTGAGCACTCCGAAATAGATCGGGAGCCACTCGAGGCAATTGTACATGAGGATCGCAACCTTATCGCCGCGTTTTACTCCGCGCTCGATCAACAAGTTGGCGCAACGATTAGCCTTCTCGTCGAACACCGACCAAGTGATCTCGCGACGGTAGGGCGAAAATCGATTGGATTCGATGAGATTAAATTCCTTCCACGAGGTGCGACGCGAGTCGGGCTCTGCAGGATTGAGCTCGACGAGCGCAACTTCGTCGCCGTAGAGATAAGCGTTACGCTCGAGATATTCCATCACAGGCATAAAAAAATTTCACTCCCCTGAACTTTATCGATTCATTATAGATCAAACTCTGAGCGCCGTCATGATCTTTTTAGTCGGCGGCGATTTTTTTATTTTCGGCTTGACGCGGGCAATGAATTGTTCTAATATCATCGATACGGATAATTTATAATGAGCCTTGAGCTCAAAGATTTAAGGAGGCAAATGTATGAGCGATGCAAAAAAAGACACCGGCGAGCTTGATCTTCAGGCGATAATCAAAGCCGCCGAGTCGCAAACCGATTTTCCCGACGTGGATCTTTCCGAGTTCACTCCGCCGACCTACGACGAGTGGAAGCAGGCGTGCATCGAGCTGTTGAAAGGCGCGCCGTTCGAGAAGAAAATGTACACCAAGACTTATGAGGGGATCACCTTCGAGCCGATGTACTTCCGCGCCACCACCGAGGACATTCTCCCGAAAAATTCTTTCCCTGGCATGGAAAATTACCTGCGCGGCGCGCGCGTCAACGGCTACGTCAATCAGCCTTGGGGCATTGCGCAATCGTGCGACGAGACCATGCCCGACGAGAACAACGCGCTCCTTCAACACGAGATCGACAAGGGCTCGACGATCTACAACGTCAAGCTCGACAGCGCGACGCTCAACGGGATTTGCGCCCGCGAAGCCGACAAGGTAGGCGATACCGGCGTCAGTCTCACGACCCTTGACGACGTCGAGACGCTCTTGAAAGGCTTGAAACTCGATCAATATCCGCTGTATGTTTACGCCGGTCCGAGCGCGGCGCCGTTGCTTTCGATGATCGTTGCGTCGATCAAAAAGAACGGCGGCGATCCGAAAACTCTTAAAGGATTTGTCGGAGCCGATCCGATCGGCGAATTGGTTGCCAACGGCAAGCTCAATCAGCCGCTCGAAAAACTCTACGATGAGGCGGCGGCGGTCGGCAAGTGGTCGGTGTACAACGCGCCCGAGCTGAAGACTTTCCTCGTCCGCAGCGATGCTTACGTCAACGGCGGCGCAAACGACGTTCAGGAGATCGCCTACAGTCTGGCAACGGCGGTTGCGTACATGCGCGCGATGATCGAGCGCGGCGCCACTCCCGATCAAGCCGCCAAGCTGATCATGTTCCAATTCTCGATGGGCGAAAACTTCTTCATGCAGATCGCCAAGCTCCGCGCGGTGCGTCCGATCTGGGCGGAAATAGTGAAGGCGTTCGGCAGCTCCGAAGACGCTCGCAAGATGCACATTCACGCGCGCCCGTCGTATTTCTTCAAAACCGTCTACGATCCGTACGTCAACATGCTCCGCAACACGACGGAAATATTCAGCGGCGTGGTCGGCGGCGTCGATTCGTTTGAAAGCACTCCGTTCGACGAGGCGGTTCGCAAGGGCGACGAGTTCAGCCGTCGGATTGCGCGCAACGTTCAGATCATTCTCCAAGAAGAGTTCGGCATGCTCCAACCGATCGATCCCGCGGGCGGCTCTTGGGCGGTCGAAACCCTCACTCAACAGATCAAGGAAAAAATTTGGGCGGAGTTCCAAGCGATCGAGGGCAAGGGCGGCATAGTCGCGGCGTTGAAGGAAAATTATCCGCAGGACGCGATTGCGAAAGTGCTTGCCGATCGTTTGAAGGCGGCGGATTCGAGACGCGATCGCATCGTCGGCACCAACATGTATGCGAATATGCTCGAGGAACGTCTCGACCCGCGCGTTGAGAATTTCGATGAGAACAAAAAAATTCGGCTGGCTGCCATCGATAAGTTTGTCGCTGCGCTCGACGGCGCGGCTGTTGAAGCTGCGCTTGCGAAGGTCGCCGCTGACGACTTTGATACTGTTATTGCTGCTGCCGCTGCCGGTGCTCCTATTCGCAAACTTCGTAAGGCGTTGGGCGAGTCGGACGGCGAGACGGTGAAGGCGATCGCGGCACACCGTCGGAGCGAGAAGTTTGAAAAGCTCCGCGCGGCGACCGAGCAATTCAAATCCGCGCACGACGGCGACAACGTAAAAATCTTTTTGGCGAATATGGGACCGATCCCGCAACACAAGGCGCGCGCCGATTTCACCACGGGCTTTTTGCAGGTCGGGGGCTTCGACGTTTTAGGCAACAACGGGTTTGCGACGGTCGACGAGGCGGCGGACGCGGCAAAAGCATCGGGCGCGGACGCGGTTGTTATCTGCTCGACCGATCCGACTTATCCCGAGATCGTTCCGGCGTTGGCTCCGAAACTGCATGAGGTTCTGCCGAAGGCGACGGTGTATTTGGCGGGCACGGCTCCGGCGGAGTTGGTTGAGACGTACAAGGCGGCGGGCATCGACGACTACATCAACGTGCGCGCGAACTGCTACAAAGTCTTGACTGATCTGCAGACCAAGAAAGGTGTGATTGCGTGATGGCATTTAACAATCCGGACTTCACGAAAATAAATTTGAGCGACGCGCCGGCGCAGGACGAGCAACAGTGGAAGGCGGCGTTTGAAAAGGCGGCGGGCGCGGAGTATGATTCGCTGATCGAGCGGACGATGGAGCATATCCCCGTCAAGCCGCTCTACACTCACGACGAGTATGCGCACATGAACCATCTCGACTTTGCGAGCGGCATTCCGCCGTGTCTGCGCGGACCGTACTCGACGATGTATGTATTTCGTCCGTGGACGGTGCGTCAATACGCGGGCTTCTCGACGGCGGAGGAGTCGAATGCGTTTTACCGTCGGAACTTGGCGGCGGGGCAAAAGGGCTTGTCGATCGCGTTCGATCTGCCGACGCATCGCGGCTATGATGCGGACAATCCGCGCGTGTTCGGCGACGTCGGCAAGGCGGGCGTCAGCGTTTGCTCGATGCTCGACATGAACATTCTGTTCAGCGGGATTCCGCTCGATCAAATGTCGGTGTCGATGACGATGAACGGCGCGGTGCTGCCGATTTTGGCGTTTTTCATTCAGAGCGGCGTCGAGCAGGGCGTGGACAAATCGATCCTGACGGGCACGATCCAAAACGACATTCTGAAAGAATTCATGGTGCGCAATACGTACATTTACCCGCCGGAGATGTCGATGCGCATCATCGGCGACATCTTTGAATATACGACGAACTATATGCCAAAATTCAATTCTATCTCGATCAGCGGCTACCACATGCAAGAGGCGGGCGCGCCGGCGGATATCGAGCTGGCGTACACGTTGGCGGACGGACTTGAATACATACGGACGGGCATCAAAGCGGGTCTGAAGGTTGACGCGTTTGCAAAGCGGTTGAGCTTCTTCTGGGCGATCGGCAAGAATTATTTCATGGAAGTCGCGAAGATGCGTGCGGCGCGCGTATTGTGGGCGAAGATCGTCAAGCAGATGGGCGGCACTCAACCTAAGTCGATGGCATTGCGGACGCATTGTCAGACGTCGGGCTGGTCGTTGACGGCGCAAGACCCGTTCAACAACGTCGGACGTACGGCGATGGAGGCGATGGCGGCGGCGCTCGGACATACACAATCGTTGCACACGAATGCGCTTGACGAGGCGATAGCGTTGCCGACGGACTTCTCGGCGCGGATTGCGCGCAACACGCAGCTGTACATTCAAGACGAGACAAAAGTTTGCAAGATCATCGATCCGTGGGGCGGCTCGTACTATGTTGAGGCGCTTACGAACGAGATTATCAAGCGTGCGTGGGGGCATATTCAAGAAGTTGAGCAGCTTGGCGGCATGACGAAGGCGATCTCGACGGGCTTGCCGAAGATGAGGATAGAGGAAGCGGCGGCGCGTCGACAGGCGAAGATCGATTCCAACAACGAGACGATCGTCGGACTCAACAAATATCAGTTGGATAAGGAAGATCCGCTGGAGATACTTGCGATCGACAACACGGCGGTGCGGAATGCGCAGGTTGAGCGCTTGAACAAGCTCCGCGCGGAGCGCAATGAAGACGATGTGAAAGCGGCGCTGGAG
Source organism: uncultured Selenomonadales bacterium (assembly GCA_937915885.1). Lineage (GTDB taxonomy): Bacteria > Bacillota > Negativicutes > Selenomonadales > Selenomonadaceae > Quinella. The sequence continues at coordinate 5,580 of CALGGP010000300.1, forward strand.
GCGATCACGAAGGCGGCGGAGTCTAGAGAGAACGGCAATCTGCTCGAGTGCGCGGTTGAGGCGGCTCGTGTTAGAGCGTCGCTGGGTGAGATCAGTGATGCGATCGAGAAAGTTTCGGGGCGCTATCAGGCGGTCATTCGCGCAATCACCGGCGTCTACTCGTCCGAGTACACTGACAGCGAAAAACTCAAAGAGGCTCGCGCAATGGCTGACGAATTCGAGAAGATCAGCGGACGTAGACCGAGAATCATTATCAGTAAGTGCGGTCAGGACGGCCATGATAGGGCGAGAGCGGTTCTTGCGACATCTTTTGCGGACCTCGGGTGGGACGTAGATATCGGGAAACTCTTCGCAACTCCTGAAGAAGTCGCCCAAGACGCAGTAGACAACGACGTTCACATCGTCGGCTTCTCGAGCCTCGCCGCTGGTCATAACACGTTGCTTCCGGAAATAATCAGTGAGCTCAAAAAACGTGGTCGTGAAGATATTCTTGTGGCTTGCGGCGGGGTCATTCCTCCGCAGGACTGGCAGTTCCTTTATGAACATGGTGCTGTCGCGATTTTCGGTCCCGGCACAAAAATTCCGGAGGCATCGATGCAACTTCTTCAGATTTTGATCGATCGAGCGAAGGAAGAAGCCGCCGGCTGATTCTTCATTGGAAATTAAAAAAGCACCGATTCTTCGATGCGTGATATCTGATCGGGTGGTCGTGAGACTGCCCGCTTTTTTTATTGACAGGAAAGCTCCGACGTGCTAACATTGTTATCGAGAAAGAACAAAATCAGCAGCGGAGCTAACCTTTCGCTATTTTAAGGCTTCGCCGCGATTTTGTCAACAGGAAAGGGGCGAAGTCTATGTTTTTTGTCTATCTCATCACCAATCAGATCGACGGCAGACAGTACGTTGGTCAAACCCGCAACGCCGTCGAGTATCGCATCAAAGAACACGTCTGGAAAAAAACTCCCATCGGTCGCGATATCAAAGAACTCGGGCGGCATAATTTTTCCGTCGAAATTATTGAAGTTTGCTTCACTCACGCGGAAGTGGATTATTGGGAAAGATTTTGGATCAAAGAACTGCATACAAAATTTCCGAACGGCTATAACAAAGCGAACGGCGGCAATGGTTCAACGGGCGTCATTTGTTCCGAAGAAGTGCGGGAAAAGATTGCCGCCTCTAAGCGCGGTAAGCCTCTTTCGCCCGAACATCGCGCGGCCATTGCCTCCAGTAATCGCGGAAGAAAGCATCCGCCTGAAGAACTAGAAAAGATGTCGGCGGCTCGTCGCGGCAAGCCTCTTTCGGCGGCTCATCGGGCGGCAATTTCGGCAGGTCTTAAAGGAAAGAAAAAATCTCCCGAGTGGATCGCGAAGCAGGCAGCTGCTCAGCGCGGCAGAAAACAATCGCCAGAGTCCATTGCCAAGGCTCAGGCGACCAAGGAAGCGAACGGCACCACCGGACGCGGCGTTCCCAAAACGCCCGAACACTGCGCTGCTATGCGTCGCGCCAACGCCAAGCCCGAAGTCAAAGCTCGACGGTCGGCTGCATCCAAAGCGGCTCATGCTCGCCGAAAAGCCGAACGTGAAGCCGCCGAGCGCGAAGCCGCCGAACACAAGCACGCTGCCCGTCAAGCCGTTGAAATTCCTCTCGACTTCGATTAAAATATAATCAGCAATTATGTTTTGAAGGAGGTCGAGCGAATGGCTAATTATACCACCACCACGCCCGAGTGGGCGGTGCAGGGCAACTCCGCCGTGATGAGCGGCATCGACGGCGTCAAGGATACCACCGTCGGCAACATCAATCCCGCGCTCGCCAACGGCACTCTCAAACCCAAGCGTCGGCTCGTTCCAACCGAAGATGAATTCGTCGACGGAGTTTCGCGCGGCGATCGCGTTATTCTTTCGAGGGCTATCACTCTTATCGAAAGCAACAATCCAAAACACTTCGGCAAGGCGCAACGCGTTCTTCAACGCCTCCTGCCCAAAACCGGTAAAGCACTTCGGATCGGCATCACGGGCGTCCCGGGCGCGGGCAAATCCACTCTCATTGAGGCGTTCGGCAATATGCTTTGCGACGAAGGACATAAAGTCGCCGTGCTCGCCGTCGACCCGACCAGTTCTATTACCAAGGGATCAATCCTCGGCGACAAAACTCGTATGGGTACTCTGTCGCGTCGACCCGAAGCATTTATCAGACCGTCGCCTGCGGGCGGAACCCTCGGAGGCGTCGCCAGAAAAAGTCGTGAGACTATGCTTATGTGTGAGGCGGCAGGTTACGATATAATTTTGATTGAAACGGTCGGCGTCGGGCAATCCGAGACGATCGTTCGATCGATGGTCGATTTTTTCATGCTGATCGTTTTGACGGGCGCCGGCGATGATCTTCAGGGCATTAAGAAGGGCATCATGGAGTTGGCGGACGCGATCGTCATCAATAAAGCCGACGGCGATAATTTGATCAAGGCGAAGGTGACGCGCGGCGAGTACGAGCGCATGATTGAGTTCATTCGTCCCGCGACCGAAGGTTGGCCGACTCACGCGTATATGTGCTCCGCCGTCGAGAAAACGGGGCTGCAGGAATTGTGGAAAGTGATCCAAGTTTTTAGGGAGATCACGACGAAAAGCGGAGTGTTTCAACGGCGGCGCGATGCTCAACTGCTCGATTGGATGCATTCAATGATCGATGAGCATCTGCACAATTTATTTTTCGGCGACGCGGTGATCAACGGGCGCATGCCCGAGATCAGAGAGGCGATCCTCGACGGGACAATCTCACCGACGCAAGCGGTTGCCGAGCTCGTCAAGATGTTTGACGTCAAGCGCGCGGCGGAACGGCAACAGTCCGTCCTAAAAAACGAACTGTAAAAAAACTCCGCGCGGATTTTTTTCAACGGATTGATTGTGTATCAGGGAGGTGTTTTTTAATGGCTATGACGGTTCTAAACAATGCGTCGGCTCAATTTGCAATCGGCGTTCTCAATCGCAACTCGACCGCGCTCGGCAAGGCGCTGCGTAAAGTTTCGACGGGGCAAAAATTAAATGCCGCTGCCGACGACGCGTCCGCTTACTCCATCAGTGAGCAGATGCGCTCCAAAATCCGTTCGCTCGAGCAGGGCGTTCGCAATGTCCAAAACGGTTCCGCCATGCTCAAAATTGCCTCGGGCGGCATTGAAAATATCGTCGAGGAACTGCGCGAGCTAAAAGAACTGGCAATCGACGCCGCTAACGATTCAAACACCGATGACGATCGGAGGATTATGCAAAAGATCTTCGATCAGAAAAAGGATAACATCAACGACATTGCCACCGCCACGAATTATAATTCCAAGCGCCTGCTCGACGGCTCGTATTTCAGTCCGCGCAATATTCCCACCACAAAAGCCGCCTCCGGCTCGGTCGTCAACGGCGCCTTTGTCAACGGTGTCAGCGGAATGTTTTCGTTGCCGACCGAAACAATGAATAAGACCGGCGCTCAAGAATGGGCGACCGGGCGCACCGCTTATCGACACACCTACAGAGACGGCGATATCGCGCTCAACTTCGGCAGCGTCACTCTCGACGGCGAATTGATCTCGTTTCCTTACGATCTCGATCAGCAAGGCTTTACAATCCTTTGCACCACCGTCGACTGCCGCTCGTATTTCGGTTTCAAGTTCGACGCCGGGATGGACGTCGGCACCGGCACGGCGGACGGTGATTATGATGCTCCGTTTTACACCATCGGGATTCGCGGGGCGAAAAATTCTGCGGAGGTGGCGAAGGCATTTTTCGACGGGCTCGTCAGCGCGCTCGATCTCGATCCGGAAACCGTCAACGACACCATCACGCTCAACTCAGTCCATGCCTTATTCGTCAATCGCTCCGGCGATCAATACAGTTTCAATCAAGGCGACGCCAATTTTTGGATTTTCGAGGGCTACGTCGAAAGTTATGCGCCTGCCGACGATTATTTACTCGACATCGGCGGCGGGCACGACAAGGATTGGAACGCGTTCACCGTCCATTACGGCGAGCACTCTAATCAGTCGACGAATTTTTATATCAAGGACATGCACACCGGCTCGTTGGGGATCAATGTGGCGAGTGTTACGACGCGCGATATTGCCAAGGCGGCGCTCGATGTCATAAACAGCGCGATCACTTATGCGCTAAACGAGGCAACCAATGTCGGGGCATCGTTGGCGCGGCTCGAGTACACCGAAAACAATGTGGCAACGCAAGTGGAGAATGTGCAGGCGTCGGAGTCGGCGATCCGCGACGCGGACATGGCAAAAGAAATGACCGAGTACACTCGACAGAACGTCCTGACGCAGGCGTCGCAAGCGATGTTGGCGCAGGCTAATCAAAACTCGTCGAGCGTCCTCGGGCTGTTGCAATAAAAAAACGGAAGCGGTTGCTCCCTCAATTCAACTGCAGATGCTCCCAGGCTTTGTTGACATTCATCATGATGCATTGACCGGTATTGCGCGGGCTGATGTAATTTTTTCCGTCGGCGAGCCGAAGACTGACCGTGCCGTCGGCGTTATCGATCACGTCGCCCAAAAATACTTCCGCGTCCGAGGTCGACAGCTCACCCTTGGCGCCGAAACTCGCGATGTATTTTTCCATCGACGGAATGTACAGCGCGAATTTTTTTTCGGCTCGAATGACTTTGATCGCATGTTGCGGATCATTCGAGTGCAACATATTCTCCGCCTGCTCGTCGACCGTCAAAAAAGTTCTGAAGTACGTCACGGCTGCACCGACGGGCGTCGAAAATTTGTTGATCTCGATCTGCCAACCGAGCCGTTGATTTTCAGCTTTCAGCATCTCCGAATTACAAAAGAAATACGCCATCATTTTTGCGATGCCGACCTGATCTTTATCAGCCAACAGCCGCGAAAACAATTCTCCGAACGTATCATAGCGCTGTTCAAATTCGATTGCCGGCAGTCGACTCACGACAGAATATTTTTCGCGCCGACGCTCGAAAATGTAATCGAAACACCGCATCCTCAACTCGGGATTGCTCGAAAAAATTTCGTGGTTGTCCATGAACCGATTGATTTTTTGTAGCGCCGTGAGCAGGTCGTTGATGTAGTCGTAAAAACTTTTGTCGATTGAGTATTTCGAGTGCGAGACGGAATCGCGTCGGAAGCGGTAAAGATGCGTCACGGTCGGGATCAAAATAAAGCGAGCCGCGCACACATGACAGCACAACGCAAAAAAATTGTCGTCGAGCATGTGCATCACAGGAAATTCGATTTCGTTCTCGATCAAAAAATCGCGCCGCAAAAATAATTTCCATGGCGGATGCCCTTTAAAATTCCCGCTCGTAAATCGGCGCAGGCGTTGAAGAATATCATCGGGCTCGGGCGTCGGCGCCTTGACGAGGTACGGCGAACGCATCATCGGCATGTCTTTGATGTCAACGTCCTTTTTCAAGATGCGATATCGATCCGTCCTCAACACATCGGCGTCGTATTTTTCGGCAAGGGCATGCAGTACTTCAAAGGCGGTCGACACAAGCACATCATCGTTGTCGAGGAAGGCAACGTATTTGCCGCGCGCCAGCTTGATCCCGAGGTTGCGCGGCATCGACGGGTGACCGGAATTTTTTTTCAAGCGGATAAGTCGAAGGCGCCCCGAAAATTTTTCGTTGAAACTCTCGACAATCTCCACCGTCCGATCCGTCGAGCAATCATCGATCGCGATCAGCTCATAATTCTTGAACGTCTGATTCACGACGCTCGTTAAAGTCTCTTCGATGAAACGCTCACAATTATACATTGGAATGATCAGCGATACCGCGACGCTAAAGGGACGAGAAAAATCCTCAATCTCCATCAATTGACAACACCTCCGCATCTTTCGAGCAGCGCCACCGACTCAACATGCGACGTGAACGGGAACATATCTACGGGGCGTATTTTTTTCGTCCGATATCCGATTGTCGACAGGATTGACAAATCTCGAGCCAACGTCGCGGGATTGCAACTCACGTAAATTATTTTCGACGGGCTCATTGTCGACAGCGCCTCCAACACTTTTTGATCGCAACCCGCGCGCGGTGGATCGAGCACCGCCACATCGATCCCCTCCGCGCGGAGCGCCGACATTATTTTTGACGCGTCGCCCAATATAAATTCCGCATTTTTGATGTTGTTCTCTCGAGCGTTCCGTCGGGCGTCGTCTATCGCCGACGATACAATTTCTATACCAATCGCCCGCCGCGCCAGTCGAGCCATCGTCAATGTGATCGTCCCCGTCCCGCAATACGCGTCGAGTATCGTCTCGCTCCCCGTCAGTTGAGCAAACTCCACCGCCGCCGCGTATAATTTTTCCGCTTGCGACGTGTTCACTTGGAAGAATGATCGCGCCGATATATTAAACTTCAAATCGCCGATCCGATCGAGGATCGTTCGACCGCCATATAAAATTTTCGTCTCGCGCCCGAGGATCACGTTGTTGCGATACGTTTGCACATTTTGTTGGATCGTCGTCACGTGCGGCAATTCTTCTCTCAACGCCCGAATGATCGCTTTCGAGTGCGGCAATTCCTTCGTCGCCGTCACCAGCACAAGCATCGTCTCACCGTCCGCGCCGACCCGCCCCATCACATGCCTCATCACTCCGACGTGCCTATCCTCGTCATACGCGCTCACATTGAATCGCTCGAGTACTCGTCGCGCCGCGCGGAGCATTTCATCATTCGCCGACCGTTGGATCAAACATTCGTTCGTATCGACGATCTCATGCGTCCGCTTCGCATAACAGCCGATCGTCAATCCGTCCTTCGACCGCCCGACGGGGAATTGCATCTTGTTTCGATACCGCCACGGCTCATTCATCCCGACCGTCGGCTCCACCTCCGCGCGGATTTTTCCGATCCGCTCGATCGCATCGACCACCTGTCGACGCTTCCACATCAATTGCGCCTCATAATTCATGTGCTGCAGTTGACAGCCGCCGCATCGATCGAACAGCGGACAACGCGGCTCGATCCGATCGATGCTCGGCTCGACGATCTCTATCAGCCGTCCGACGGCGTAATTTTTTTTCCGATCAATAATTTCAATCCGCGCCCGCTCATTCGGAAGCCCGCCGTCCACAAACACCGTCAAACCGTCGAGCCGCCCGACTCCCTGCGCCTCGCTCGTCAAGCCGTCGAGCTCAATCTCATGCGTCTCCATCATTCGTGCGCGACCGCGCCGATCGTCGACAACTGATCGATCGTTTCGACTTCCGCGATTCCGTGATAATGCAGATCGCTCACGAGCACCTTCCGAATATAAATTTTCTCGCCGTTGGCTATGTAACTGCTCATCGCGTGAATGACGAGCGGCGTGCCGTTTTTGTCCTGACCGAGTTTCATCATCACGTGCCCGCGCTTGAATAAAAGCGATCCGACCGGCGCGCGCTTGACGATGTCGAGACGCTTGTACGAGCTGACGTCATTGAACACCGCCCAAATCGGCATCACCGACTCCTGATTGCCGGTGTCGCGCGGCAGTTCGATCCCCATCGAGCGGTACACGTCGCCGACGAACGCCGAGCAGTCGACGCTTTCATTCAAGCCGCCCCAACCGTACTCGTCGCCGAGAAATTTGAACGCCTGACGAATCATATTGTTTTGAGTGCACGGCAGCCAACCTTTATTGATCGAGCTGTCGTCGGCGATCGGCACGTAAACTTCGCGGAGCCGCCCCTTGATCGAGATCGGCAATCGAGCGAGCCACTCCGAACCGGCTTTGTTCGTTTCGATCGACGGGAATGCGGGAATCATTATATTAAATTTGATGCCGCGCGGCGAAACTTTGACCGCGTCTTGCGACGACGATGTTTTGTTCGACGCCGTTTGAAACAGCGGGATCACCGCGCCCATTTGGAACGGCAGGCTTCGGTCTTCGACCTCGACGATTTTTTTGTTGTCGATGACGACGAGAAATTCATTCGGCTCGACGTAAGTCAACCACGTCTCGCGATCGGTGAACGCGATATCGTCACGTTGGAGCCAGCCGAAATAATTTCGAGAGCGACAGAAAAAATATTGATCGTCGCGGCTCGGAATGAAAACGGCAACGGGCTCGGCGGGATCGAGCGCGGTCGCCTGATCATCGTCGTAGTTGTCGCCGTTCCAAGGTTGCGGCTTCAATCGCATGTCGGCGCGTCGGACGGTCACCGCGTATTGCACTTCGACGGGCGCCGTCACCGAATATCCGCCTTCCCGATCCGATTTATCGAGCATCGTTTGAATGTCGGACGCGGGCAATTGAGTCGGGAACTTGGCAAGGTCGGTTGAATAAAAATCTTTCGCGTGCATTTGAGCGTTGAGCGTCCGAATTTGCGACGCGCTCAACAACACCCGATCGCCATCGGCAGTCAACCAATACTCGGGCGTTGCGCGCTCGCCCTTGATCTCCACCGTCGACGCAAACACCGTCGCGCTCATTATCAACATCACCCACGCCATCAATAAAAATTTTTTCATCGCAATCATCTCCTTCGTCGGAGGAACAAATTTTAATCGATCCAACGAAACACGTCGTGCACGTCCACCTCGAGATCGTCAAACAACGTCACCTTGATTTTGAATCGCGCCTCCGCACGCTGTTGATCGCTCAACTCGTCCCACTCCTCCGGCGAATACACCGTGTAAACGTCATCGAGCACGTATTTGCCTTCAATCAGATGATACACCGTAATATTTTTATTGCGCGGATCGATGATCCAATACTCGCGGACGCCGTTGCGCTCGTAGATATCTTTCTTGACGCTGATATCTCGCTTCGCTGTCGACTTCGACAGCACCTCCACACACAAATCCGGCACGCCGTAAATCGTATTGTGTTGTCTCACTATCGACGGATCGAGCACCACTTTAAAATCCGGCTGCAGAACATTGCCGTCGGGAAAATGCACATCGAGACTGTCGGAGAAGTAGCGCCCCGTTTTTTTATCCCACAAATAATTTCCGATGGTGATCACCAGATTGCAAATAAGTGTGTTGTGTTCGCTCGTCCCGCTCGGTGACATGACTTTCACTCCTTCGATAAATTCATACTGAGGATTCATCAGATAATCGCTGAGAATCGCTTCCATCATGATCCGCTCCTTTCTTTCGACAAATCGATAATCATATCGGCGATCACGTCCGCCGCCTGCGGTTGACCCAATTTTTTGCTTGCCGCCGCCATCGATTGTAATTTTTCCCGATCGCTCAACAGTTCTTTGATCAATCGCTCGAGTCCCGTCGATGTCAAATCTTTGTTGAGGATCATTCGAGCCGCGCCCGCGTCGACCAACTCTCGCGCGTTAAACTCCTGATGATTTTCCGCCGCGAACGGATATGGGATCAATATCGACGGCACACCCCGCGCGGTGAGCTCCGCCAAACCCGTTGCGCCCGCTCGAAACACCGCCAGATCAGCCATCGCCATTGCGCGCGGCATGTCGTAAAGATACGGCTCGACGCGAATGTGATCGATCGACGAGAGATCGACGCCCGCGTCTTTCAATCGAGTGATCACGTCGTCGTATTCGCCGCGACCGGTGACGTGCAGATACTGAATCGAATCGTCCTTCGATGCATGCGCGAGCACATCAATCATCGCTCGGTTGATCGAGCGCGCGCCGCGACTGCCGCCCGAGATCAGCACGACGGGTTTGTCGTCGACGAAGTTGTACGTTTTGAGCCCTTCCGCGCGGGTGCCCTCGAGCACGGCTTTTCGGATCGGATTGCCGGTGTACGTGGTCTTGTCGGCGGGAAATTTTTTGAGCGCGCGCTCGGAGCCGACGGCAATTTTCGTGACGAACTTCGACAAAATTTTGTTGGTGATGCCCGCGACGACGTTTTGTTCTTGAATCAGAGTCGGAACGTGATCGAGTGAGGCGGCGAGCAGTATCGGTCCGCAGACGTAGCCGCCCGTCCCGACGACGACGTTCGGATTAAACTCTTTGACGATCGCCCCGGCTTTCTTGATCGAGAGAATTGCGTTGGCGGCGCGCTTGAAATTTTCGAGCGTAAAGTGTCGTTCAAAGCCGCCTGCAAGGTCGAGCGCGCGGAACGGAATATTTTCCTTCGGAATGATATCCGCCTCGAGCCCGTGCTCCGTGCCCACGTATAAAAATTCCGCCTCGGGCATTTTCGATTGGATTGTTCGCAGTAGCGTCAGCGCGGGGTAAATGTGTCCGCCCGTGCCTCCGCCGCTCATTATGATTTTCATCGCTCAACTCCCAATCCGTTGACGAGACGTTTGAAGTCGCGCCCGCGCTGTTCAAAGCCGTCGTACATGTCGAAGCTCGCGCACGCCGGAGACAACAACACTATCTGATCCGCCGTCGCGATCGACCGCGCCAACTTCACCGCCGCCGACATCGAATAGCCCACCTCATGAATTTTTTCGTCGCCGATCCCGTTGTCCAACGCCGATTGTTTGAATCGCGCCGCCGCGTCGCCGACCAAGATCAATTCATCGACCCGCGCCTTCACCAATTGCATGAACTCCGTCAAGTCCGTTCCCTTGTCGTCGCCGCCCGCTATCAAAATTATCCCGCCGTCAAACGTTTCGAGCGCCTTGATTGCCGAGTCCGTGTTCGTCGCCTTTGAATCATTATAATACTTCACGCCGTCGAGCTCCCGCACAAATTCTATCCGATGCTCCACGCCCGTAAATTTTTTCAGCACCTCACTCATTTTTTCCGCCGTCGCGCCCGCCAACCGCGCCACCATCGACGCCGCCAACGCATTTTCTACGTTGTGCGCGCCCTTAATCCCCAACTCCGCGATCGAACATAACTTTTCGATCTTACCGTCAATCTTTATGACGAGATCACCGTCGAGAACGAACGCGCCCTCGTCGAGCGCCGTCTGTCGACTGAAGTAAAACACTTTGCACGGCGCACGATCGATCATTCCGCGCGTCCGCTCGTCGTCGTAATTCAATACAACATAATCCGTCGGTTCCTCTTGCGCAAAAATTTTTTCCTTCATCGCCTGATAGACTTCCATCGACCCGTGCCGCTTGAGATGATCCGGCGTCACGTTGAGGATCGCCGACACACGCGGTCGAAAGTGTTTCGTCGCTTCCATCTGATAGCTCGATATCTCCGCCGCGATCGCTCCGCCCGCGCCGACCTCGAGCGCCACTTCCGACAACGCCACCCCGATATTTCCTCCAACGCCGACTTTTTCATACGCCGTCTCGAGCAATAAACCGAGCAACGTCACCGTCGTCGTCTTGCCGTTGGTGCCCGTCACCGCACAGATCGGCGACCGCGCCAAGTCATATGCCAGTTCGACTTCGCTGATGATCTCGATGCTCCGCGCGGAGGCTTCCTTCAACAACGGAATTTTTATCGGAACCGCCGGCGACACGATGATCAAATCGACGCCGTCAAGCTGATCGTCCGTCTGTCGACCGAATTTCAATCCGATCCCCAACCGTCGAAGTTCATCAAAATCATACTTCAGATCACTCTCGAGCTTCGCATCGCTCAACGTCACGTCCGCTCCAAATTTTTTTGCGATCTTCGCCGCCGCAAATCCGCTGATCCCCGCGCCTATCACCAAAATTTTTTTCCCCGTCAATTGCATCGATCAAACCTCCGCATTTCATTCGTCGCCCGTCCGATCGGCTACGAAATCGATCTCGGCATATCCCGCCGACATTCTGATCGAATGCTCCGCGCCCTCGGGAATCGTATACATTTCGCCGCTCGAGTGCGTCGTCGTCTTGCCGCCGATCGTCAAGCGACATTCGCCGCTCACTACGAGACTGCTCTGCGCCCCATGCTTATGCGCCGGAAAATCGACGTCACGATCGGCGCTCACGAAAAACAACGTGCCCGCCTCGACAGGAACAATGCGAACGTCAATCCCCTCGACGCCAAAATTTTGCGCGGGAATATCTCTAAGAATCTCACCGAATACGCTCATCGATCAAACCTCCGTCAAACCGTTATCTGCCACATCAACAGCCCGAGCACTCCGAACAACAGCCCCACCGTCCAGAACACGAACACAACTTTCAGCTCCGACCAGCCGCTCAGCTCGAAGTGGTGATGCAACGGGCTCATCTTAAAGACGCGTCGCCCCGTCGTTTGAAACGAGATCACTTGTATGATCACCGACAGCGCCTCGCACACGAATATCATTCCGATCACGATCAATAATAATTCCGTGTGCGTCAAGATGCCCGCCGCCGCAAACGCTCCGCCCAACGCCAACGAGCCGGTGTCGCCCATGAAAACTTTCGCGGGGTGGAAATTGAATCGCAAAAAGCCGACGCACGCTCCGACGATCGCCGCGCAAAAAATTGCAAGGTCGTTGTGTTGCGTCAAAATGCAGATCACCATGTAACAGCTCGCCGCGATCGCCATGCAACCCGACGCAAGTCCGTCAAGCCCGTCCGTCAAATTCACCGCGTTCGATGTGCCGATCAACACCAGCGCGACGAGAATATAATAAAACGCTCCGATGTCGAGCTCGGCGTGAGTGATCGGAATCCAAAGCGTGGTGTCGAGGTCGAGCATCGTCGAGCCGATCCCGATCGTCACGATCGAAATAATTATTTGCCCCAATAATTTTTGCCGTGCCTTCAATCCGAGGTTGCGCTTCTTGACGACTTTGATGTAATCGTCGAGAAATCCCAACACGAAATGCCCGAGCATGATGAAAAGCGCCAATAAAATTTCCGTCGAGAACGGCGCGACGTAGAGAGTTGCGACCGTGATGCCCGCGATCAAAAACAAGCCGCCCATCGTCGGAGTGCCGCTCTTCTTCTGATGCGACGCCGGACCTTCGGTTCTGATGCTTTGACCGAATTTCAATCGATGCAATAACGGAATGCAAAACGGTCCCAAAATCAAAACCACGCCCAAGGCGATCGCCGCCGCCGTCAATAAATCTGTCATGAGTTCACCTTCGATAAAAATTTTATTGCCCGCCCACCCGCCCTTTATTCCTTATCAGGAATCGTGATCAGCTCCGCGCGGAACCGTCGAGCAGAGGAACGCCGCCGTCGTCGTGAAAGAACAGCGCGTCCCAAAATTTTATAAAGGATTTCATAACGCCCCCTGCGTTGAAAATCGATTGGAGTGAACGAACATAGAAATTATCGAGAAACAATCCGACGTGCTGATTGTCGGCGGAGGCGCGGCGGGATTGTTCGCGGCGATCCGTCTTGCCGAGGCGCATCCCGAGCTGTCGATCGTCGTCGCCGAGAAGGCAAATATCGTTCGGAGCGGCTGTCTTGCGGCGGGCGTCAACGCGCTCAACGCTTACATCACCGACGGTCACACGCCGAATGATTACGTCCGGTATGCGCTCAACGATGCCAACGGCATTGCCCGACGCGATCTGCTGTTGACGATGTCGGAGCGCTTGAACGCCGTCACGAAAAAAATTGAAAGTCTCGGGCTGGTGATTTTGAAGGACGCCGACGGAAATTATATCGCGCGCGGCACTCGAAACGTCAAAATTAACGGCGAAAACATTAAACCAATCCTCGCCGCTGCCGTCAAGAATTTGGGCAACGTCGAAGTGATCAATCACGTCAACGTCGTCGACCTGTTGAGCAACGAGCGGACGGTGATCGGAGCATGGGGATTTGATGTTCGCGACGAAAAAATTTTTTGTTTGCGGTCGAAGGCAACGTTGATAGCGACGGGCGGCGCCGCCGGACTTTACCGTCCGAATCACCCGGGCGTCGCGCGTCATACGATGTGGTATTGTCCCTTCAACACGGGCGCGGGCTATGCGATGGGCATTCGCGCGGGCGCCGAGATGACGACGCTCGAGATGAGATTTATCGCGCTCCGATGCAAGGACACGATCGCGCCGACGGGGACGTTGGCTCAAGGAGTGGGCGCGGCGCAGATCAATGCGCGCGGCGAGCGCTATCAACATCGATACGGCAATACGACTTCGGAGCGATTGAACGCGGTCGTGAGCGAGAATCTCAACGGTCGCGGACCATGCGCGCTCGAGACGATCGGCATCGACGACGCTCAGGAAAAAAATTTAATCCGCGCGTATCTCAACATGGCGCCGTCGCAAACCATGAAGTGGCTCGAAACAAAAACGCCGCCGTCGATCGCAAACGTCGAGATCGAAGGCAGCGAGCCTTATGTGGTGGGCGGTCATACGGCGGGCGGATATTGGATCGATCGCCGACGACGGACGACGCTCAAGGGATTGTTCGCGGCGGGAGATGTGGCGGGCGGATGTCCGCAAAAATATGTGACGGGCGCGTTCGCCGAGGGCGAGATTGCCGCCGAGTCGATCGCCGAATTTGTTGCCGATAGGGATCATCTGCCGCTCGAGCGGTTTGATGCCGTTGACGAGATCGAAAAGTTTTTCGGCAATCCGCGCGGATTGTATTCGACGGAGGAATTGGAAGAGGCGATGCAACAGACGATGGACGAATACGCGGGCGGCATTACGAAAAATTATCGATACAACGAGGCTCAACTGTCGATGGCGCGTCGGCATATCGATCGGATTGAAAGATTGTCGGAAAAACTCCGCGCGGAGTCGATGTATGATCTCTTGAAAATTTACGAGTTGCGCGATCGATTGACGGTGTGTCGGGCGCTGATCGAACATTTGAGTGCGCGGCGCGAGACGCGGTGGCGTTGTTTTGCGGAGCATACGGATTATCCCAATCGCGATCCGAATTTCGACTGCTTTATAAATTCGCGGCTGGTCGACGGCAAGATCAAAATAATTTTTCGGGATTTGGAGGCTGATTGCGATGAAGAAAATTTGTAAGGCGTTGACGATAGCGGGGCTGGACGTGAGCGGCGAGGCGGGCTTGAACGCCGACCTTCGGACGTTTGAGGAGTTCGGAGTGTACGGGATGTCGGTGTTGACGGTAATCGTGGCGTGCGATCCCGACAACAATTGGAGCCACGACATATATCCGTTGCCGCTCGAACTGATCGAAAAACAATTGACGACGGTATGCAAGGGCGTCGGCGTCGATGCGGTCAAGACGGGAATGCTCGGCTCGGCGGAGTTGGTCGAGATCGTGGTCGAGACGATCAAAAAATATCGGCTGCCGAACGTCGTAGTCGATCCGGTGCTGGTGTGCAAGGGCATCGACGAGATCATGGTGCCGACGGCGGCGCGGGCGATCAAAGAAAAATTAATTCCGCTCGCCGACGTGGTGACGCCCAACAGTTTTGAGGCGGCGTATCTTGCCGACATGGATCGGGTCGAAACTCGAGAGGATGTCGAGGAAGCGGCGCGACGGCTTCACGCGCTCGGAGCAAAGAACGTGATCATCAAGAGCGGGACGCGGGCGTCGACGGACGAATACATTGACGTGTTGTTTGACGGAAAAACATTCATACATCACTCGACGGAGCGGCTCGACGGGGTTTATAACATGGGTGCGGGCTGCACATTCAGCGCGGCGATCGCGGCGGACTTGGCGAAGGGTCAAACGGTGCGTGCGTCGATGGCTCGGGCGAAGAGTTATGTGACGGCGGCGATTGAGGGCTCGTTCCGATTGAACGATCACGTCGGCGCGATGAGGCATTGGCGATGAGCATTTGCATTGACGAAAATAAATGTGTGGGGTGCGGGGCGTGCGTCGAAGTATGTCCCGGCAATCTGATCGTGCTCGAAAAAAAATCCGCGCGGATTCGTGACGTGAGGGATTGTTGGGGCTGCACGGCGTGCGTCAAGGCGTGTCGTCGGCAGGCGATCGGATATTATTTGTCGGCGGCGCTCGGAGGCACGGGCGCGAAACTTTATGCGGTCGACGAAAAAAATATTTTGACGTGGCGGCTCGAATTTCCCGACGGCACTCAACAATCGGTCGTCGTCGACAAAACTCAATCGAATAAATATTAGAGGATCAGGTTGAAGACGCAACCCGTGATGATCGCCACCGAAAACACGCTCGCCAAAAACGCCGCGATCATCTTGCGCTCGAACATCGAACTCAACAGCGAAATCTCCGGCAGGCTCGCGCCCGCGCCTCCGATTATCAGCGCAATCACCACGCCCGGCGCAACGCCTTTCGACATCAAAACGCTCGCGACCGGTATCATCGTTTCGGTGCGAATGTACATCGGAATGCCGAGCACCGCCGCCAACGGCAGCGCCCAAATTTGATCGGCGCCCGCGAATTTCATCAGCAACTCCGTCGGAATAAACTCATGAATGAATGCTCCGAGTCCCGCGCCGACCATCAAATACGGCAACACATTTTTGAACAGCGCCCGAGAATTATTCGCCGCGATCGATATCGCCTGCCGTTGACGCTCGAAAAAACTGCCGCTCAAATTTTCCTACGTGCCCGCGCTCCGTCCGCAACCGCAGCCCGTTTGTATCGACGGCTTGACCGCATCGACGAAGCCCAATCCGTCGAGCAACAGCCCCGTCAGCACCGCCAACGTGAATACGAACGCCGCGTAAATGCCCGTCGCCTTCAATCCGAAGAACGCGATGAATAATGTGATGATTGCCGGATTGAGCACGGGCGAAGTCAGCAGGAACGAGACCACGCCGCAAAACGGCGCGCCGCTCCGGATCAATCCGCTCAGCATCGGGATCGTCGAGCATGAACAGAACGGCGTTATCGCTCCGAGCATCGCTCCGAGTACGCCGTTGACTCCTCGACGCGGCGTCGACAACAGATTTTTCACCCGCGCGGGCGAGATGTACACTTGCAAGAGTGCGACGGCAAAACTGATGCCGACGAACAGCACGAGCAATTCGGTGAACAGCCCGAAGAACTCCGTCGCGGCGTGCGTGATGACGGTTGACATGATGATCACTCCTCAAATTGATTTTGTTCGATGTATCGGCTCAAAAAAATTTACCGATCGCGAAGGACGGAGGCGTCGGAATGAATTTTGGTGACGGCGCGAAGTAATTCGACGGCGCGTTGACTGCCGGCGTCGCTGATCGAGTAGTGGCTCCATTTGCCCTCGCGTCGACACGTCACCACGCCCGAGTCGCACAAAATTTTCATGTGATGAGACAATGTCGGCTGGCTGAAGGAATGTTGTATTGTGGGCGCCGCCACCGCTCCCGCCCACCGAGCGCGGCGCCCAACATATGACAGCATGCCCACCCGCGTTGGCGGCGCCCCCTAATTCCTAATTCCTAATTGCCTTTCAGCGGGCGGGCAAAAAATTTTTTATGGTGGTGATCTCATTGACTGACAGATTGTCCGAACTCGAGGCGCAAAGCATTTACATTCTCCGCGAAGCCTACAAAAAACTCGGACGCCTCGGCATGCTTTGGTCGATCGGTAAGGACTCGACCGTTTTACTCTGGCTCGCAAAAAAAGCCTTCTTCGGGCACGTCCCCTTTCCGTTCATTCACGTCGACACCCTACGAAAAATCCCCGCGATGATCGAGTATCGCGATCGAGTCGCCCGCGAACTCAACCTCGAATTGATCGTTCACACCAATCAAGCCGCCGTCGATGCCGGCATCGGTCCCGAGTGCGGACGCCTCGCTTGCTGTAAGGCGCTCAAAACCGACGGGCTCCGTCAAGTCGTCAAGCAGTACGGTTTCGACGGTTTGATCGTGGGCGTGCGTCGTGACGAGGAAGGCTCCCGATCGAAGGAGCGCGTCTTCAGCGAGCGCAAAGCCGACGACAATTGGGATTACACCAATCAGCCGCCCGAGTTGTGGGATCAATTCAAGACGGATTTTCCGAAGGGGCATCACATCAGAGTGCACCCGATCTTGGCGTGGAGCGAGATTGACATTTGGGAGTATATTCGTCGCGAGCAGATTCCAATCATCGATTTGTATTTTGCGAAAAACGGTCGGCGCTATCGAAGTCTGGGTTGCGAGTGTTGCACGGGGACGATCGCGTCGGACGCAGACACGCTCGACAAGATCATCGACGAGTTGAAGCATACGACAGTCGGCGAGCGCGCGGGGCGAGCGCAGGATCAAGAGGATTCGTATGCGATGCAAAAACTTCGTCGAGAAGGCTATATGTAATTAGGAATTAGGAATTAATTTTTACGCCTTCGAGCTCGAGCAGTTTCAATTTCTTATCGACGCCGGCGCTGTAGCCGATTAATTTGCCGTTGCTGCCGATCACTCGGTGGCACGGAACGATGATCGAGATTTTGTTTCGAGCGACCGCGCCTCCGATCGCGCGCGCCGACTTCATGTTTATCGCTCGAGCCAACGCGCCGTATGTCATCGTCGCTCCGCGCGGAATCATCAACAGCAATCGCCACACGCGCCGTTGAAATTCCGTCCCGACGAAGTTGAGCGGCGGCATGAAATCAGGTCGTCGCCCGTCAAAATAAATGTCGAGCCAACGCCGCGTTTGATCGAAAACCGCAATATTTTTTTCTTCGTGATCGGAGTCGAGCCCGTCGGCAAAATATTTTTGACCGTCAAACCACAAACCGCACAATCCGTTCTCGTCGGCGGCAAGCAGCAATCGACCGAGCGGCGACTCGTAAAAGTTGACGTACCGCATCGAATATCCCTCCAATCGTTTGCAACATTATAACTCAACGCGGGGTGAAGTTTATGAATGAAATTAAAATCGTGTTCGTCGGGCACGTCGACCACGGCAAGTCCACCGTCATCGGGCGGCTGCTGTTCGATACAAAGTCATTGCCCGAGGGCGTCGTAAAAAAAGTTCGGCGCATCGCCAACGAGACCGGCAAGCCGTTCGAGTATGCGTATCTGCTCGACGCGTTTGAAGAGGAGCAGCAACAGGGCATCACGATTGACACGACGCAAATTCAGTTCGCGACCGACAAGCGCCCTTACGTAATAATCGACGCGCCGGGGCATAAGGAATTTCTCAAGAACATGATCAGCGGAGCGGCAAATGCCAACGCGGCGTTCCTCGTGATCGACGCGCGTCAAGGCGTCCGCGAGCAATCGAAGCGCCACGCCTATATGTTGAGCCTGCTCGGTATCAAGAACGTCAGCGTCGTCGTCAACAAAATGGATCTCGTCGAGTATTCTCAATCGACGTTCGATCGGATTGTCGACGACATAAAAAATTTTCTCCGACCGTTGGGCGTCGAGCCGAAAAAATTTATTCCCGTCTCGGGCATGGTCGGCGACAACATCACGCGACCGTCGACGAATACTCCGTGGTATGACGGCGACACTTTGATTGAGGCGCTCGACGCGCTTGACGGCGACGATGATTCGGATCAAAAATTTTTGCGGCTCCCGATCCAAGATGTGTATAAATTCGACGAGCGACGGATCATCGCGGGGCGGATCGAGTCGGGCGTGATCTCCGTCGGCGATCGGATTAAAATTTTTCCCGAGGGGCGCGAGACGACCGTCCGCGAGATCGCTTATTGGCTCGAGCGCGATCGGAAAAATTCCGCGCGGAGCGGCGAATCGACGGGCATTTGTGTTGTCGACGAATTTTTCAATCGGCGCGGAGAATTGATCACTCGAGCCGACGATCAACCGCCGCATGTCTCCGATCGATTGCGGGCGTCGGTATTTTGGATGGGGCGCGCTCCTTTGACGCTCGACAAAAAATATAAATTGAAGTTGGCGACGCAAGAGGTCGAGGCGACGGTTGAGCAGATCGTTCGCACGATCGACGCGGCAAGTCTCGAGAGTAAATCCGACGTGCGCGAGCTCAAAATTAACGACGTGGCGGAGATCATCGTCAAGCTCAAGCACGCGATTGCCTTTGACGTGTTCGGCGACTGTCGAGCGACGGGGCGTTTTGTGTTGGTCGACGGCTACGATGTGGCGGGCGGCGGGATCATCAATGCGGCGGAGGCGTCGACGGTCGATGAGCGTCCGGCGTTTATCGGCGAGAACGTGACGGCGCACGGCGAGATTTTTGACGAGTTTTATTACGACGTGGAGCGGCAAGAGATCACGCACGTTGCGAGCCCCGTCAAGCACTCGTACCGCGTCGGCGACGAGATTCCGACGAACGGCATCAGCTATGATTATCCGTCGGACTTCGATATTTTGATTCTGCGCGAGGACGCATTTATCAGCGTTCGCGACAAAAAAATTACCGCCATCGATCGGCTCGAGCGGTTTGAATATGAGGGCGCGCCGTTGGTGAACGGGCGGGGCTTCGGGATCAAAATTCATAATGCGGACGGCGTTCGGGCGATGATTGAAGAATATCGTCGGGTGCACACGCCGCCGATCGATCGCAAGGCGAAGGCGGAGTTCTCGAACCGATATTTTTTCTTCAACCAATTCCGCACGCTGAAATTTTATTTCGACTACGTCATTTAGTCGCGTTCAATCGTCGCTGAACAGGCTGAAGATGCCTCCGA
>CALGGP010000301.1 GCA_937915885.1 uncultured Selenomonadales bacterium
AGCCCGATAATCCCTCGAGCAGGACGTTGACGATCTCCGGCGCGACGATGTACCACAATCGGATTTTGCCGAGCGCGATCACGTTCGGGTCGGCGTTGAAAAATCTCAACAGCTCGTCGGCAAATGTCAATATAAAAATCGCCGGCACGCCCATAAAAATTGCGCCGAGCGCCATCGACAACCACGTCACCCGCCGGCACCGCTCGAAATTGCGCGCGCCGAAGTTTTGACTGACGAATGTCGTTGCCGCTTGAGCGAACGCGTTGATGATGCAGAATACGTTGATCTCGATCGTAAATGCCGCCGCCGACGCCGCCATCGCATCCGCGCCGAGCGAGTTGATCGCCGCTTGTATCAATAAATTCGACAGCGAAAAGACCATGCCTTGGACGCCCGCAGGCATCCCGATCCGAACAATTTCTTTCAGACAATCGCGCTCGATCGTCAACGAATGAATGTCGAGATGTATCACGCCTTCCGCGCGGAGCAGCAGGACGAATAAAATCAGCGCGGAGATCGAATCGGCGATCACCGTCGCGAGCCCGACGCCCATCACTCCGTCGTCGAACGTCGACACGAAGAGCAGATTGAGCACGAGATTGATCGCGGAGGCAATCGCCAGCGCAATCAGCGGCGTGTTCGTGTCGCCGCGACTTCGGAAGATCGCCGCCTCGAAATTGTAGACGCTCATTGCCGGCATGCTCAACAGATACATTCTGAAGTACGTCTCCGCCATCGGTCGAACGACGAGCGGAACCTCCATCCAATCGAGCACCGCGCCCGTCGCCGCCTCGCCGACGATCACTATAAAAATTCCCGTCAAGAGCGACAGGACGAAGGCAGTATGAACGGCGGAGCGCGCCCGCTCGAAATTTTGAGCGCCGATGTTTTGAGCGATGATCACATTCGCGCCGAGCGACAGCCCCATGAATAAGTTGACGAGCAATCCGATTAAAGAAATATTATTTCCGACCGCCGCCATGGCTTCCTTGCCGACGAATTTGCCGA
Source organism: uncultured Selenomonadales bacterium (assembly GCA_937915885.1). Classification (GTDB taxonomy): domain Bacteria; phylum Bacillota; class Negativicutes; order Selenomonadales; family Selenomonadaceae; genus Quinella. Next base: position 1,009 of record CALGGP010000301.1, read on the forward strand.
GCACCGCCACGTCCGCCGTGTTGAACATCTGATTCATCACGCCCGTCAACGCCAGCGGGATCGCGAATAAAATTATCTTGTCCCATAACGAGCCGTGAAGCATGTCAAGTTCCCTGCTGCCAAACATTTTGATCCACCTCGCCGATATTATACTCCGCAACATCGCGGGCGACAGAAAAATTTTCGTTGACGCCAATCACAATACAATATAAGATCATTCGATGGAAGGGAGGGCTCAAAGACGAGAAGCAATCAAATAATTTTTATGCCGCTCGGCGGCGGGCAATCGATCGGCGCCTCGTGCTACTATTTGAAACTCGGCAACTCGAATATTCTGCTCGATTGCGGCGTCGGCTTTCAAGACGGAGTGCCGTTCGCGCCCAACTTTCATGCGCTCCTGTCGACGCCTTACGTTCAGAGCCTCGCCCAAATTTCGCACGTCTTCATCTCGCACGCTCATCTCGATCACGCGGGGCGGCTCCCAGATTTTTTACTCGAAAATCAAAACGCCGCCGTCTTCATGACCGACATGACGTTTAATTTGATCGACCATCAGCTGTCGAATTTTCAACAAAACGAGTACGCCGTCAAGCGCGAACTGCTCAACGCTCGAGTGACGCGCGTCAGTTATGCGCAACAAATTCCGTTCGGCAAGTGCCGCGCGACGTTCGTCCAAGCGGGGCATGTCCCGGGCGCGATGATGACTTTGCTCGAATATCGCAACCGTCGAATCCTCTACACCGGCGATTATTCGATTGCCGACACGCCGTTTACCTCCGGCTGCCACATTCCGACGGTCGATATCGACATATTGATCCTCTGCGGCGTACACGCAAGGCACTCGAGCTATCGCCGCTCGCATGGAAAGTTGCCGTATATCGTCCAAAAAATAAAGCGGCTCATTCGAGAGAAGCGCTCGGTATTTTATCACATTCGACAGTTGAGCAAGGGGCTCGAGCTGCTTGCGTTGCTCAACAGTTCGCTCGACGTGCCGATTTATCTTGACGATTTTGCGCTCCGATTGAGTGAGCGGCTCGAGACGCAATTCATTCGAGTGCGGCGGGAGAATAATTTTCCGCTGGGCGTCGAGCACAAAAAATTTCCGAATATCGTCTTGAGTCGAGACCCGCGCTTCCCGTTCGATCCGCGATATGAGAGGCTTGACGAGGATTTTTCGTTGCACGACGACTTCAATGATATAGTCGAGTTCGTAAAAAAAATCAATCCGAAGACGGCGGTAGTGGTGCACAGTCCGCCGTCGAGCGATCCGTTTGACGAGACGATCGAGCAGACGCTGATGAACGATGCGGATTGTCGGACGCAATTTGTTTTCGCCGCCGAAGGCGAGAGTTATATTTTTTGAGCCCGAGCGGTTTTCGGGGCGACGAATGGGGGCGCCGCCGACGCTCCCGCCCTCGGAGTGCGGCGCCCAACAGAGATCGCGATTCCCACCCGCGTCGGCGGCGCCCGACCACATCGGCAGCGTTCGTCCGCGTCGGCGTCCACGTCCTTTGTTCACATCGGAGGCGCTCAACCGA
>CALGGP010000302.1 GCA_937915885.1 uncultured Selenomonadales bacterium
GGCATGCCGACCTCGGTTGGGCGCCGACCTCGACGGGCGGGGGCGTCGGCGGCGCCCCAATACATTTCGGTCGACGGATGGGAAGCCGGATCAAAAAAATAAAATCGTTGAAGGAAAAACTCTATAAGCGTCGAAATATAGCGGCTGTAAGGAGGCGAAAGCATGTCGGATTGCATTTTCTGTAAGATTGCCGATCACTCGATCGGATCAAACGTCGTATTCGAGGACGAAACCGTGATCGCTTTCCGCGATCTCAATCCTCAAGCGCCGACTCACGTGCTCGTCGTTCCGAAGAAACACTTCGATAACATCACCGCGCTTGGCGAATCCGATAAAGATCTCGCCGCTCATATCTTCGTCGACGTGATCCCCGCGCTTGCAAAACAACTCGGCATCGATCAATCGGGCTTCCGAATCGTGATCAACACCGGCAAGCAGGGCGGACAAACCGTCGGACATCTGCACATTCATCTTTTGGGCGGTCGCGATATGAAATGGCCGCCGGGTTGAATCAATCGATAACAACGGCGTTGACTTTTGTCGGCGCCATGCTATAATCATTGGCAGTTTTTTAGCGGAGGGAGGGATAAGACATGGCTAACGAAGTGAAAGTCGGAAAAAATGAGTCCATCGACAGTGCTCTCCGCCGCTTTAAGCGTACCTGTCAAAAGGCAGGCACACTCGCTGAAGTACGCAAACGCGAACATTACGAGAAACCCAGCGTCCGCCGCAAGAAAAAATCTGAGGCGGCTCGCAAACGCAAGTTCCGTTGATCCGTCATCGCATGCAAAAATCATGCCGCTGTCTTTCGTTTGATTGACAGCGGCTTTTTCGTGATTATCTGCAAAACATCTTGATTTTTTGACAATCAATTAGTACAATCGATGTTTAGAATGTCAAGTGAAAAGCCGATAATCATTTTTGTAGAAGTTCTCGACGGCAGACCAAAATTTTTCGGAGAGGAGAACGATATGCGCAATGCCCAAAAAAAATGATGATCCCTATTTGAAGATGCAGGCGCGCGAAGAGGTTGCGTCCGACTACAGCAAAGGCATAGAAAATCGAACCGCAATCATCTCGCTCGTCAAGATACTGCAACATTACGGCGTCAAAAACGTGCAACAAATTTTGAAGAAGCATGAGAATGTCTTCGATTTTGAACTCGAATGGCCGCAACTGAGAGGTATAGCCAAAAAATATCGGATCAAAGGAGCGATGATCCGACCGACGGTCGACGAGTTGCGAGAGGTCGAATATCCCGCTATCGCTAAGATGAATGACGGAGCGTTTGTCACGATCGGTTCGGCGAATGACGAAGTCGTATTGATGCTCGACCCGCGACAGAAGAAACCGACGGCCGTCTCGGTGAAACAGTTCGTCGAGGCGTGGTCGAACGAGATGATGACGTTCTCGCCGTCCATGAGTTGGGATTTCTTTAAGAAAAAGTACAACCTCGACTTCTTCTTCATGGTGTTCAAACGGTATAAAAAATCGCTGTTTGAAGTCCTCGTCGGGACATTTTTCCTGCAGCTGATGGGGATCGGGATGCCGCTCATCACGCAGGTCATCATCGACAAAGTTATCGGCAACAACGGCATGTCGACGCTGATGGTGATCGGTTGGAGCATGTGTCTGTTCTTCTTCATGCAGGGGCTGATCAGCCTGATGAAGACGTACCTGCTAAATCACGTCGTCAACAAACTCGACGCGATCCTCGGGACGCGAATGTTCCGGCATCTGATAGCGTTGCCGGTTCCGTACTACGAACGACGGCGCGTCGGTGATACAATCCTCCGCGTCCGCGCACTGACGAGGATACGAAAGTTTTTGACGGACATGGGCATCAGCGTCGTGCTAGACGTGCTGTTTTCATTCGTCGGCATCGGATTTATGTTGTGGTACTCGGTGCCGTTGACGCTGATCTCGTTGCTCATCGTGCCCCTCTACGTCATTCAAAACATCTGGGTTTATCCGCTCGTCATGGCAAAAATGTCGGCGATTTGGCGGACGCTGGCGATGAACAACTCGTTCCTGATCGAGTCAATCAATAATGTTGAGACGGTCAAGGCGCTTGCCGTCGAGCCGCAATTCAATTACAAGTGGGAGAATCTCGTCGCGCGCAACATTCGAGCGAATTTCGAGAGCACCAAATTGAATCTCGTGTTGAGCGCGTTCAGCAGTTGCGTGCAGGGGTTGCTTTCAATGGCGATCCTGTGGTTCGGCGGGCATATGGTCATGGACGGGCAATTTACGCTCGGACAATTGATTGCATTTCAAATGATTTCGCGTCAAGCGCTGACTCCGTTGACAACGCTGTTGACGATGTGGCCGCGAATCATCATGGTTGGTATGGGACTCGAGCGTATAGGCGATATCCTCAACGCGGGCGCGGAGCCGATTGCGAAAGAACTCGGTGCTCGCGGACCGGCGCGCGTCGACGGAGCGATCACTTTCACCGACGTTGCCTTCAGATATCGCATCGACCTGCCGTTGGTGCTCAAAAATATTAATTTGGAGGTCGGACCCGGCGAAAAAGTTGGCATTGTCGGACGATCGGGCTCCGGCAAATCGACGTTGACAAACTTAGTCCAACATCTTTATCCGCTCGAATCGGGCAATATCGTCATCGGCGGCGTCAAAACGCAGGACGCCAACCTTGCCTGGCTTCGCAATCAGATCGGCGTCGTTCGACAGGAAAATTATCTGTTCAACGCCAGCGTTCGTGACAACATCGCGATCAGCAAGCCGACGGCGACGATGGATGAAATAATCCGCGCGGCTCGATTGGCGGGCGCGCACGACTTCATTCTCGAGTTGAAGGAAGGTTACGATACGAAGGTCGGCGAACGCGGCGACGCACTTTCGGGCGGACAACGTCAACGCGTGGCGATCGCTCGCGCGCTGCTCGAAAATCCTCCGATCCTGATCTTCGACGAGGCAACGTCGGCACTCGACTACGAATCCGAACGCATTATCCTCAATAACATGGAGGCGATCGGAGCGCGGCGGACGATGTTGATCATCGCGCACCGATTGAGCGCCGTCCGCAAATGCGATAAGATCATCGTGATCGACAAAGGTGAGATCGTCGAGCAGGGTACGCACGACGAACTGCTCAAGCGCGACGGGATGTATCGATATCTGTACAACCAACAAGAGGGCAAGTGAAACGCTGAGGTGATAAATCGATGAGAAAACTCATCGCGCACAGATTGAGCGCCGTTCGCAAATGCGATAAGATCATCGTGATCGACAAGGGCGAGATCGTCGAGCCGGGCACGCACGACGAACTGTTGAAACGCGACGGGATGTATCGATATCTGTACAACCAATAAGAGGGCAAGTGAAACGCTGAGGTGATAAATCGATGAGAAAGTTTTGGAACTGGTTGGTGCACGGTGACGAACGCGAGAAGGAAACAGAATTTCTGCCGGCAATCTTGGAAGTCACCGAAACGCCGCCGTCGCCGACGGGGCGCATCATAATGTGGTCGGTGCTGCTGCTGTTGGTGGTGGCGTTGGCGTGGGCGATCCTCGGCAAGATCAATGAAGTCGCGATTGCCAGCGGTAAAGTCATTCCGATCGGGCAAATCAAAACCGTCCAAGTCAAAAACAAGGGCATCGTGTCTGAGATTCGAGTTGAAGAGGGAGATTACGTCCAAGAGGGAGATATCCTTGTGGTGCTCGATCCGACGACGACTTCTGCAGACTATGACAGTCTCAAAAAGCGTGCGGCGTATTATCGGCTCGACATTCAACGTTTGACGGCGGAGCTGACGGGTCAACCGTTCGTTCCGGCGAAGGATCCCGATCTCGAGGCGCATGATCTTGCGGCGGAGCTGGCGCTTTATCAGAGTCGGACGAGCGATTATCAGACACAGCGTCAATCGCGCGTCGACATCATTGCTCAACGCAACGCTCAATTGCAGGCGGCGCAAACGACTTACGAAAAATACGCCGAGGGATTGAGGATCGCGCGGGATAAAGAGTCGCGTTTGATGCAATTGATCAAAGAAAATGCGATCTCCGAGTTTCAATTGCTCGAGCAGCAGAAGGAAACGATCGATTACGAGAAGAACGCGCAGGCGGAGCTCGACACGATCAATTCGCAGAAGGCGGCGATTGCCGAGGCGGAACAAAATCTTGCCAACATCGACGCGTCGTATCGGAAGGACATAATGACTTCGCTCGTCGAGGCGAAAAAAGAATATTATTCGATCACCGAGTCGATCAAAAAGGCGGACGAAGACTCCCGCATGGCGACGATCTACGCTCCGGCGACGGGGAAAATTTATAATCTGGCGATTCATACCATCGGAGGTATCGTCACCGACGCGCAACCTCTGATGCAGATCGTTCCCGACGATGTTCGTCTCGTGTTTGAAGTTTACGCCGAGAATAAGGATATCGGATTCATCAAACGCGGTATGGAGGCGGAAGTCAAGGTCAGCACGTTTAACTTTCAGAAGTTCGGCATGGTCAAGGCGGAGGTCGAGGAGATCAGCGCCGACGCCGTTGACAACCCGAGCAATCCCGAGCAGCACGGCAAATTCAAACTGCTGTTGAATCCGATCAGCAACGATATCAACGTCTACGGCGAGCAGGCTCAACTAGTGGTCGGCTACGGCGTGGAGGCGGAGATCAAGATCAAAGAGAAGCGCATCATTGACTTCTTCCTCGATCCGTTCAGGAAGTACACGCACGAAGCGTTGAGGGAGCGGTGATATATGGCGGACGACAAGATTAATATCAACAAGGGCAATCCCGACGGCAAAGACGATAAGGCGCTCGTGCCTCAAGGCGGCGGCTCCGACGGCAAGGGTAAAGGGCAGGCGCTGGCGAAGATCGATATCGCGAAAGTCCCTGCCGATCAAGCAAAGCAATCCGAAAAAGCCGTTTCGCTCGACGTCAAAAAGCCCGAGGACGGCGGACGCGTCAACGGCATCGACACCGGAATTGCATGTTTGATCGCGATCGCCAAGTACTATAACATTCCGGCGGATTATCGACAGCTCGAGCGCGCGTATGTGCTCGAGGAGGGCTCGATCGATGTGCTGACGATCGTCCGCGCGGCGCGCGATCTGAAGTTGAAGGCGCGGGCTTATTCCGATCTCAAGGAATCCGATTTGAAGTCGCTCGTTTATCCGGTTTTGATCCGTTTGAAGGACAATCGGAGCATCGTGATCACGACGATCCGCGACGACGACATTTATATAATGGACCCGGTGTTCTCTCAACAGCCCGTCAAGGCGGATCGATATAAGCTGCTAAACGATTGGAACGGCGAGGCGATCCTGTTCACGCGGCGCTATGAGCTGTCGAGCAAATTCATAAAGTTCGGCTTCCGATGGTTCATTCCCGTCATCGTCAAATACAAAAACCAATTGCAGAGCGTTTTGTTCATGTCGCTGTTGCTCCAAGTGTTGGGGCTGGCGTCGCCGTTCTTCGTGCAAAACATCATCGACAAAGTTCTGGTGCACCGCGCCGCCGACGCGCTTGACGTGTTCGTGCTCGGCATGGCGACGTGTATGGTCTTTCAAACGTGGATGACATCATTGCGCGCCTACCTGTTCTCCAACATCGCAAGCAAAATGGACGCAACACTCTCCGCGCGGCTGTTTAAAAACATTACGGCGTTGCCGGTCTCGTACTTTCAAAAGTGGCAGGTCGGTGATGTGGTCGCGCGTACCGGCGAGCTTGAAACGATCCGCTCATTCCTGACGGGCTCGAGCCTGACGATCGTGCTCGACATCGTGTTCGCGGTCGTCTACTTCGGCGTCATGTTTTTCTACAGTCGAATGCTGTCAATGGTCGTGCTGGTGATGCTGCCGCTGTTCGTGTTGCTCAATCTGATTGTGGCTCCGATCTTTAAACGCATGATCAACGAGCAGTTTTTAATCGACAGTGAGCGGCGCTCGTTTATGATCGAGACGATAACGGGCATTCACACCGTCAAGAGCTCGAGCGTTGAGACGAATTTTATCCGTCGCTACGAAGAAATTCTTGCGCGGTTTGTCACGGCATCTTTCAACGTCGCCAACATCGCCAACATCGCAAATACGATCGGAACTTTTCTCAACAGCATTTTCACTCTGGCGATCCTCTGGATTGGCGCGTATTACGTCATGGAGGGCGAGATATCCGTCGGCGAGCTGATCGCGTTCCAAATGATTGCGGGGCAATTGATCGCGCCGGTCATGCGGCTCATCAATCAGTGGCAATACTTTCAACAGATTCGCGTGTCGATGGAGCGCATCGGCGATATCATGAATGAAGAGGTCGAGCCGGCGTTTAATCCGTCGCGCACGACGCTGCCGAGCATTCGCGGCGACATCGCGATCGAAAAATTGATCTTCAGTTATTCGCCCGAGAGCGGCAAGGTGCTCGACAACGTCAATATCAGAATACCGGCGGGCATGAAGGTCGGCATCGTCGGACGGTCGGGCTCGGGCAAATCGACGCTGACGAAATTGATCCAGCGCTTGTTCCTGCCTGACTCGGGACGCATTTTGATCGACGGCGTTGACATCGCTCAAGTCGAGCCGGCTTGGTTGCGTCGACAGATCGGCGTCGTGTTGCAGGACAGCATGTTGTTCTCGGGGACGATCGAAGAAAATATTCGGTTGGCATCGCCGAACGCGACGCATGAAGACGTAGTGAAGGCGGCAAAATTATCGGGCGCGGACGAATTTATAGAGCAGTTCCCGCACGGATATGATACCTTCGTCGGCGAGCGCGGGTCGCTGTTGAGCGGCGGGCAACGTCAGAGGATAGCGATTGCGCGCGCGCTGATCTCCGATCCGAGAATTTTGATCTTCGACGAGGCGACATCGGCGCTCGACTACGAATCGGAAAATATAATAATGAACAACATTGATCCGATCTCGAAAGGGCGGACGATGCTGATGATAGCGCATCGACTTTCGACCGTCCGCGATTGCGACGCGATCGTTGTGATCGAGAAGGGGCGCATCATCGAGGCGGGCTCGCACGAAGAATTATTGAAACGCAACGGCGCCTATTATCGGCTTTATCAAGCCCAGAACGCATAAAAATTTTCCCACCCGCCGAAAGAAGAATGGGGCGCCGCCGTCGCGCCCTTCGTTTCTAAAGGTTGGGGATGCGAGAGAAAAATCGTCGCCCCGAAGGTTTGAAGGGCTTTAGCCCTTCAGGGTGGGTGGGC
>CALGGP010000303.1 GCA_937915885.1 uncultured Selenomonadales bacterium
CCTCGACGATTTCTACAAAGATGTGAAGGTATATTTGAAGGCGCGTTAAAATTTTTCGCGGTGAATTTTTTCGAGCTTCAATTTGTCCAACTCGTGCGGTTTGGGCGTCCGTTCCGCTTCGCCGATCGAAAGGATTGACGCGCATTGATAATTCGACGGGAACTCGAGGAACTCTCGCAAAAATTCTTCGCTCGCGCGTCCGTCCTCCGCCTCGCGCAATCGAACTTGCACCCAACAACTCCCGAGCCCGAGCTCCGTCGCCATTAAATGCATGCCCATCATCGCGATCGACGCGTCCTCAACCCACATGTCCGACTGCTCGACGTCCGCGATCACGACGATCGCCGCCGCCGCTCCCGCCAACATTTTTGCCGCTCCCACCCGGCAGTGCGACATTTTTTCGAGCGTTTCTTTGTCCTTGACGACTATGAACTCGAGCGGATATTTCGAATGTCCCGACGGCGCCAACAGTCCCGCGCGGAGGATCGTCTCTATTTTTTCGTCTTTGATCGGATCGGCGGTGTACTTTCGCACGCTCCGCCGCGCCAACATCAATTCCAACAAACTTTTCATTTCAATCACTCCAATCAAAAATTTTGTCGATTGTATCAAGAAAATGTTTGACATTCAAGCCGTCGATGATACAATTACGGTAGTAAGGAAGATTTTTTGTTTCGATCAAGGAAGGTGAAATGTCATGCCAACAGTCAACAACATGCTCGGCGGCACCTATTCGCTTTACAAGTCCGCCTATCAAAACGGGACGCTGTTCAGCTCTAACAACAATCTGCTCGGCTCCAACAATCGCGCGCAAAATTCGATCGCATCGCTCTGGAGCAATTACGGCTCGTTCAACTCGAATGCGGCGTCGGCATTGTCGGGCTTGAGCGAAATTCGCGGCAACGTCAGTTCGCTCGTGTCGAGCTACGATTCGACGAAGCAGACTTTCTACAACGAGTTCGACGACACCATGGACGAGCTGTCGAAGGCTGCCGAAAACATCAAGGGCTACAACTTCGACGTGCGTCAATACGACGAAAACGGCGAGGCGATTCCGCTCATCACGACCAATGAGACGGTCGGCGAGGACGGGAAAATTACCAAGACGACCACGCGGACGGACGCGCTCAACGATGCGGTCAAAGCCGTCAGCGATTTCGCGAAGAAGTACAACAACGCGATCGATTTCTTTGCGGACAATAACGACGTGTCGAAGCGGGTCGGGCGGATGCAGACGATGTTTGCGGACACGACGTATCGCAAGGCGAATTACGAGGCGATCGGGCTCAACGTGGGCACGGACGGGCGCATCACGGTCGACGAAGACAAACTTGCGAACGCGATCGCCAACGATCCGAACAGGGTAGCGAACGCGCTCGGGCGTGACGGCTTAGCGGGCAAAGCGGAGTCGCACATTTCGACGGCGAACGGTCAAAGATCGATGCTGTTTCCTTCGGCGCAGACTTTGATCGGTAAAGATTTGGCGTCGGCGTCGCTCTACACCGGCGCGGGCTATCGAAACATGGCGGCGTATATGAACGTGGGTAATCTCGTCAACATGATGTTCTGAAATAAATTTTTTCGATCGATTATCGGCTCCTCATTCGAGGGGCTTTTTTTTCGCCCGAAAAATATTGGGGATCGACGGATGGTTTTTGTGAGCGCCGCCTGCGCTCCCACCCACCGAGCGCGGCGCCCAACCGAGCCCGCAATTCCCACCCCGCGCCGGCGGCGCCCGACTTGTTTTTGCGGCAGCCGATCCGGCGCGTCGGCGTCCGTCCTCTGCATCGATGCGCGCCCTCAACGGACGACAATCAAAATGGTCGGGCGGCTTTTTATTTCTCTCGCCTCCTCATCATTAAAGCAGGCGCTGTCGTCGCCGGGTGGGAACCACTGCCTTTGTTGGGCGCCGTGCTCGACGGGTGGGGGCGACGACGGCGCCCCATAAAAATTCGGGCGGCGCCTGATATCGTATGGACGACGGATAAAAAATTTCCGCTGAAAGGATCGGCGGCTTTTTTGTCGAAAATCTAATCGATAAAAATATTGGAGGCAAATTACATGCAGAGTTTTGAAATTGAACTCGGCGGAAGGAAGTTGATCGTCGAGCACGGCAAAATGGCCAAGCAGGCAAGCGGCGCCGTCCTCGTGCGCTACGGCGATACGGCTGTGCTCGTCACTGCCACCATGTCCGCCGAGCCGCGCGAAGGCATTGACTTCTTCCCGCTCACCGTCGATTACGAAGAAAAAATGTATTCCGCAGGCAAAATCCCGGGCGGCTTCATCAAACGCGAGGGGCGTCCGCCGCAATCGGCAGTGCTCAAAAGCCGTCTGATCGATCGCCCGCTGCGTCCGCTGTTCGATAAGGGCATGCGCAATGACGTTCAGATCGTCGCGACGGTGTTGTGTTTCGATCAGGATAACGCGCCGGAGATCGCGGGCATGTTCGGAGCGTCGTGCGCGCTGGCGGTGTCGGATATCCCTTGGGCGGGACCGATCGCGGGCGTGAGAGTCGGGCGCATCGGCGAAGAATTTATCATCAATCCGACGGTCGAGCAAACCGAAAAATCCGAGCTCGATCTGATGGTCGCCGGCTCAAGGGACGCGGTGATGATGGTCGAGGCGGGCGCAAACGAATTGCCCGAAGACGTAATCCTCGACGCGATCCTGTTCGGGCACGAAGAGATCAAAAAATTGGTGGCATTCCAAGATGAGATCGTCGCCGCCGTCGGCAAGCCCAAGAAGGAAATACAATTATTCGCGGTCGATGAGGAGATCGACAAAGCGGTGCGGGAGTTCGTCACCGAAAAAATCAACGTCGCCGTCCGCAATCCCGACAAACTTGCGCGGGAGGAAGCGTTGAAGGCGGTCGCCGACGAAACGCAGGAACATTTTGCGGAGCAATTCCCCGAGTCGACAAAAGCAATCGGCAGCGTCATTCACGACGTGACAAAAGAAATCGTCCGTCGAATGATCACGCATGAAAAAATTCGTCCCGATGGTCGCGGCTTGGAGGAAGTCAGACCGATCGAATGCGAAGTCGGACTGTTCGCCCGCACGCACGGCTCGGGCTTATTCACGCGCGGTCAGACGCAGGTGTTGACGATCACGACCCTCGGAGCGATCGGCGACGAGCAGATCGTTGACGGGCTGGAGCCGGAGTATACGAAACATTATCTGCATCAATATAATTTCCCGGGCTACAGCGTGGGCGAGGCTCGACCGATGCGCAGCCCCGGGCGTCGCGAGATTGGACATGGGGCGTTGGCGGAGCGCGCGCTCGAACGAATGATCCCGCCGATCGAAGAATTTCCGTACACGATCCGATTGGTGTCTGAAGTGCTCGAATCAAACGGGTCGAGTTCGATGGGAAGCGTGTGCGGCTCGACGCTGTCACTGATGAACGCGGGCGTCAAGATCAAACGACCCGTGAGCGGCGTGGCGATGGGGCTGGTCAAGGACGGCGACGCGCACACGATTTTGACGGACATTCAAGGCATGGAAGATGCGCTCGGCGATATGGATTTCAAAGTGGCGGGCACGACCGAAGGCGTCACGGCGATCCAGATGGATATCAAAGTGGCGGGCATCAATCGCGAAATTTTGTCGGACGCGCTTGCGCAGGCGAAACGCGGTCGCGCATTCATACTGTCGAAAATGCTCGAAACGATCAGCGAACCCGCGCCCGATCTGTCGCCGTATGCGCCGCGCGTCAGGATTGTGCAGGTGCCCGTCGACAAGATCAGAGAAGTCATCGGACCGGGCGGCAAGGTCGTCAACAAGATCATCGACGAGACGGGCGTGCAAATCGACATTCACGACGACGGAAATATTTTCGTGACGTCGCCCGACCTCGAGTCGATTGAAAAGGCGCTCAAGATGATTGAAAACATCGTGCACGAGATTGCCGTCGGCGAGGAGTTCAACGCAACGGTCGTGCGCATCATCAATATCGGCGCGTTTGTTGAGCTTTTGCCCGGTCGCGAGGCACTCTGCCACATTTCGCAATTGGATCGTCGACGCGTCGAGAAGGTCGAGGACGTCGTCAAGATCGGTGACAAGCTCGACGTCAAAGTGACGGAGATCGACGACAAGGGACGGATTAATGTCAGTCACAGCGCGCTGATGGAGCCGAGCGCGGGCGGGGATCATCGTCCGCCGAGACCGCCTCGACCGAGCGGCGGCGGCTCGAGCGGGGGCTCCGCGCGGAGGCTCGGGCGGGAATCGACCGCCGAGAGCGAGCGGCGGCAGCAATTCGTTCAGCAATCGATTGGCGGATAAATACAATCGAAACGAGAGAGGAGAAGGACGGCGCGGCGGAGACAGGCGTCGGAAATAACAGGGAGGCGTATTGAAATGGCGACGGTGGACAGATTCCGTGACATGTTGCGAGACAATCGTGTGAAGACGGACGAGGGCAGCGTGGAACTGTCGGCGCAGCTGAAGTATGATTTTCTGGCGGCGGTGCACACGATGGAGCAGATAGAAAAACTGCAGAAGGTGATCGAAAATCGTCGCAATAAGCGTGCGGCGTTGCGCGAGAAGATCGCGACGAGTTGTTTCAACGCGCTGAAGGTGCTCGAGGACAAAGAAAAATTGAAGGACGTAAAAAGTTTGGACGCGGCGTTGCGTGTGCTCGGGGAATGTCGGACGGAAATGATCAAGTTGGCGAGTTCGGATCACGAGGACGACAAACTTGCGCGGGAAATTCAAGACGGCGTGAGCGCGGGGCGTTGATCGATCGGACGGAGTGATGAAATGTTTCGAGAGATGAGGCGCGCACGTCAGCAGACGACGGAAGAAGAAGCGCGTCGGATTTTGAATGAAGGGACGTCGGGGGTGCTGGCGTTGAGCGGCGACGACGGATATAATTATGCGGTGCCGATCTCGTATGCGCTCGACGGGGATAAAATATATTTTCATGCGGCGCCGAGTGGACACAAAATAGATTCGATGCGGCGGAATGATCGGGTGTCGTTTTGTGTGATCGATCAAGATGAGATCGTGCCGGAGCGATTTACGACGCATTTCAAGAGTGCGATCGCGTTCGGGCGGATCAGAATTGTCGAGAGCGACGACGATCCAGAAAAACGGCGCGGGCTTGAATTGTTGATGGATAAATATTCGCCCGAGGTGAGTGATGAAGAGCGGGCGAAAGAAATTGCGAAGATGCGGGCGTGCGTGGTGCCGGTGCTCGACATCGAACACTTGACGGGGAAAATGGCGAAAGAACTCGTCGCAAAAAAATAAAGGGCGCCGCCCTTATGATCCCTTCGGGGATTTTTTTTATCCCGCCCGCTCATTTTTTTTCGGGGTTCGGGGGTGACGGAAAAAAAGTTTTTCATCCCGTCCGCCCACCCATGAAAAACTTTTTTTCAAAATAAGGA
>CALGGP010000304.1 GCA_937915885.1 uncultured Selenomonadales bacterium
CGCCGTCGTCGCGGGTGGGCATGCCGACATCCGTTGGGCGCCGCTGTTGGTGGGCGGGGGCGACGGCGGCGCCCCTCTAAAATCTCACTCCTGCGCGGACTTCGTCGGACCGAATTTAAACATCAGCGCGTAAATCATGAAGCTCGTCCCGAAGACGATCGCTATGTCCGCTATGTTGAACACCGGCCAAATTCTGAAGTCGAGATAATCGACCACCAAGCCGTTTTGAAACCGATCGATCAGATTCGCCGCCGCGCCAGAGATCATCGAGATCATTCCAATGCGCATCGCCACGTCCGACCGCTTGATTCGAGAGTAAATCATCATCGTCAGCGCCAACACCGTGATCCCGAGTATGATGAAAAATATCCGCTGATTCGGCAGGATTCCGAACGCCGCGCCCGGGTTTTGCACATACGTCAGATGAAATACGTGCTTGAGGATCGGGATCGATTCGCCCGGCACCATCGACGCCGTGATTATCGCTTTGACGAATTGATCCGCCGTCACGATCGCCACGAACAATAATTTGTCCCAGTGCTCGAACAGTATGATGAAGAATAACTCGAACGCCAATAAAATTTTTTTCAACGTCGAAACGATTGCTCGCAATAGTGCCACCTCCGAATTACTTCACGCGCGGGCTCTTGACGAACACGCTCGTTTTCTGCATTTCCTCTTGATCGACAACCTTGTCGGACTTGGACGCCGACGGTTTTGCAACCGGCGGTTTCGCGACCGACGGCTTGGGTTGAGGACTCGGCGGAGGAGCAGGCTCGGGCTCGGTGGCAGCGATTGTCGGCAACGGAAGATCGTGCAACGACGACACCGCCGGAGTGTGCGGCTTGACGCTGTCGATGTGCGGCACGCTCGAGAGCATTTGATTGGTCACCGCCAACTCCTGCTCGAGCGCCGACCGTATTCTCATCAGGAACGCATTTTTATCGCGAAGAATTTTTTCATACTCCGCATTGATGGCACGCAACTTGCCGGTTGCATCATCAATCATGCGTTGCGCATCGAGTTTCGCGCGTTCGCGGATCGAATTGCATTCGCGCTCGGTGCTGGTCTTCATTTCCTCGACGGTCTTTGTCGTGGTCGACATCAACTCGTCGGCGTTGCGCTGCGACGTGGTCTTGAGCTCGTCGGCGTTGCGCTGAGCGGTGGCGGTGAGATCTTCCGCATTTTTCTTTGCGGCGGCGAGAATTTCATCGGCGGTATTCTGCGCCATCATCAGGGTATCCTGGAGATTTTTCTCGAGCTTGCGATACTGAGAAATCTCCTTTTCGTTGAAACCCGCCTGTTCTTTGAGCTTGTCATTCTCCCGAAAAAGTTTTTCGTAGTCGCTGACGATGCGGTCGAGAAATTCATCGACCTCATTGGTACTGTAACCCCGAATTGCACGCTTGAAATCCTTATTGTGGATGTCCATCGGCGTAAGCATAACCGTGCCATCACCCCTCTTTGATTGAAAAAATTTATTTAGAAGAATCGACGCAGCAGGACGGCGGTGCGTCCCTTTTTGGTTTGACCGCGAACCTCGACGACCTCGAGCCGTCCGCGTCCGCGCATTGACAGGATATCGCCCTGCTTTATCGATTGTGAAGCGTTCTTGACGGTTTGCCAATTGAGTTTTATTTTTTCGGCTTTGATCTCGTCGGCGGCTTTCGAGCGCGACATGCCGAAGCCGGAGGCGACAATCGAATCGATACGGAGGGAGGCGACGGTCGAGCTGATGTCCTTGACGCGTTCCTCCTTCGGCGCGATTGTCGAGAGATCGCCGAGCGACACTTCGACGCGCGCGTCGCCGATATGCGTCAGGTTATTTAAGAAGTAGTCGGCGACTTTTTTATCGACGATGATGCGCGCCTGCTCCTTGGTGGCGATGATATCACCGATGCAATACCGCTCGAGCCCGAGCGACATCAGAGAACCGAGCACGTCTCGATGCGACAGGCGCGCGAACTCCGCGTTCCATTTTGCGTCGAGGACGGCGAGCTCGAAATTGGGCGTGCCTTGAAAGTCGTCGTGAATGAAAGCGGCGCGCTGACGTTCGGCGCCGTCGAAACCGCCGTTGAATTCGGGCTTGAGGGAGCCGAGAGTGTTGGCGATGGTGACGGCGATCTCCTGCTCGAACGGCGTCAAAAAACCGGTGAGTTTATATTTTTGAGACTTGAGGGCTTGCGTCGCGAGATCGATCATTCGGACGGCGGCGTCTTCGCCTTCGGCCTCTTGCGCGGCAACGGTGCTCGCACCATCACCATCGACGGAGAGCGTCTCCTGCGTGGCGCTGATGGCAGGCACCATCAAGCCAATAGCCACGAACAGCACCACCAGAACACCCATCAGGCTTAGAAGGCTCTGACGGCGGCGCAGTTCTTGGTGCTTGGAAGCAGCTGCTGCATTTATCTCGCTTATGTTCCTCATTCCCGTCCCCCTACTATTTCTATGCGACCATTTGCCGCGCTTTCACATAAAAAACTCCGGGGGGCACACTTGTACAAACAGCACAAGGCTCCCACCCGGAGTTCACGTCACAATACCTGTCCGCGAGCATACGCGGACAAATTTTGCTTTCCACTCCCTATATTCAGTTGTCCTTAATTGAACCTTTTTCCCCAAGATTCAGTGCCGTAAGTATAAACGAGCCCGGTTTTTTTGTCCTACGCCATCAGCGGTGTTTTCAGAATTGTTCGTCTTTTCACCATTATTGAAGCATAGTTTTAGCTCTCTGGGGTATTGCGCGCTTATTTGCGTTTCGACACTTCCCACGGTATGCATAACCAGCAGTGTTTGACGGGAAGTAAAGGGAGGTGGTTTTAGGGGAGGTTGCCGGGCTTGCAAGGGCGGGCTGGCGCGTGCGGAATAGCCCGTTGCGAGCGGGTTAGCAGCCGGATGATCTGGGGCCTGGGAGTCAAACAACCCATGCCGGCATCTGCCGGCGCCAATGCCTCATGAAACCGGGGCGGGCGCTAGATCGGAAGAGCGTCGTGTAGGGAAAGAGTGTAGATCTCGG
>CALGGP010000305.1 GCA_937915885.1 uncultured Selenomonadales bacterium
GGCGCCTAAGATCGGGTGGACGGGGTGGGACATTAAATTTTGTGGTTGGCTCGAGCGTCGAGGAAGGCGCGAATGAAATTATCGATGCTGCCGTCCATCACCGCCTGCACGTTGCCGACTTCCTCGCCCGTCCGATGATCCTTGACCATCGTATAAGGCTGAAACACATACGATCTGATCTGACTGCCCCACTCGATCTTCTGCTGTTCGCCCTCGAGCTTGGCGCGTTCGGCGTCCTTTTTCTCCATCTCGATCTCAAACAACTTCGCGCGGAGCATTTTCAAGCAGCGCTCGCGGTTTTGAATTTGCGACCGCTCGTTTTGACATTGGACGACGATCCCCGTCGGGATATGCGTCATTCGGACGGCGGACGACGTTTTATTGATGTGCTGACCGCCGGCGCCCGACGCGCGATAGGTATCGACTCGGACGTCCGCCATATTGATATCGATCTCGACGGCGTCATCGAGCTCGGGCATGATGTCGCACGCGGAAAATGACGTATGACGACGCGCGTTGGAATCGAACGGCGAAATGCGCACCAGTCGATGAATGCCCTTCTCGGACTTCAAAAATCCGTAGGCGTTATGCCCCTTGATAAACAACGCGGCGGATTTGACGCCCGCCTCGTCGCCGGGCAACAGATCGGCGGTCTCGACCTCGAATCCGTGACGCTCCGCCCAGCGCACGTACATTCTCAACAGCATTTGCGTCCAATCCTGCGCCTCGGTGCCGCCCGCCCCCGCGTGCAACGTGAGGATTGCATTGTTGGCGTCGTACGGCTCCGACAATAAAATTTCCAATTGCAGCGACTCGAGACCGGCTTTGATCTCGTTGATCTCCGCGCGGACGTCGGGCTCGACGGATTGATCGCCTTCCTCGATGCCCATCTCGAAAAGTGTTTGCGCGTCGTCGAATTTCGACGTGAGATTTTTATACGTCTCGACGCCGGACTTCACATCGCTCAGTTCCTGCGTAATTTTTTGAGCCGACTCGGGATTATCCCAAAAGGTGGGTTCACCCATTTTGTATTCGAGCTCGGCAATTTTCTCCTGCTTGCGAGCGATGTCAAAGTGAATCCCCCATTTCGTTGAGCTTGTCGCGCAGAGCCGTCAGCTCCACTTTCAAATCTTCAAGCACTTCGTCACTTCCTTAAAAAATTATTGCGTCAAACCGTTGGATTTGGCGATCTCGAGAATTTTTTCGACGGGGCAATCAGCGATCCGCGCGATCATTTCGACGATGTCGTAGATATCCTGCATGATGATCGACATTTTCCTCACTCCCCTATCGTCAGTCTTGAAATATTGAAGCTGTCACCTCCGATTATTTTCCCTTGCCGCAGTCAATTTATCATGTCCTCGCGGATGAAAATCAAATTCTCACCGTTGAGCGCCAAAAAATAATCGTATCGAGCAAGCGCTCTGAACATCGCCGACGAACACCCGCGCTTCACTCGATCATGCAACTCGATCGCTATGACCGCCGTCTTCGACAGCCAATCATGAACGTCGTCGGCTTCAAACACTTCTTTTTCGGCGCCTTCAATGTCGATTTTCAACAGATCGATCCGATCAAAGCTCGAGCCCTCGAGCAAGCGCCCGATGCTCGTCGTCTTCAGCGCTTGCGGATCGTCGGCAGTCGTCTCGACCGTCGTGAAACCCGCCGTCGAATTGTAATCGTCGACGACCCTGATGTAAGTCTCTTTGTCCCAGATCGCCGACCGAATGCAGGTTACCTGATCGTAGAACGTCGCATTGCCCTCGAGCATTTTAAAGTTGACTTCCTCCGGCTCGACCGCAATGATTTTCGCCTTGGGATATACATTCGCAAAATAGACGACACTGTAGCCGACATTCGCCCCGCAATCGATTATAAACTTCGGATTAAAATTTTCGATCGGCAGCCGATATTCCTCCGCCTCGAAAATGTTTCGGAGCAAAATCGGATCGTCTTGATTCGGACGACACGCCAGCGGATATTTGAGCCCGCTCACCCTGTAAATTCTGCAATCGGCGTTCCGCTCCGCCACACTCGCTCCGCGCACGACGGGTGCCGGTCGTATGTAAGCTCTCTGTTCAGTCATTTGACTCTCCTATTTTCCC
The DNA here is from genome assembly GCA_937915885.1 of uncultured Selenomonadales bacterium. Taxonomy (GTDB): domain Bacteria; phylum Bacillota; class Negativicutes; order Selenomonadales; family Selenomonadaceae; genus Quinella. Next base: position 2,106 of record CALGGP010000305.1, read on the forward strand.
TTGCCGCAACAATTCTTATATTTCTTCCCCGACCCGCACGGACATGGATCGTTGCGCCCGACTTTTTTGCCGTCCGCCGTTCGATCCCGTTTTTGAGACTCCGCCGCGCTCACTTCATCGCCGTGCGACGCCTGCGCATTCTGCAATCGATCCTTCAATTGCTCCTTCTCGTGACTGACTACTTCCTCCGGATTTTGCTCCTCGCGATTCGCCACCACCACGTGATACATCAGCGCCGCTATCTGATCTTGGATCGCCGCCTCCATCTCCTCGAACATCGTCAACGCTTCAATCTTATATTCCACCAACGGATTGCGCTGACCGTAGGCTCGCAGATTGATCCCTTCGCGGAGCATGTCCATGTGATCAAGATGCTCCATCCATTTATTATCGACCACGCGGAGCATCACTACTTTTTCGAGCTCGCGCATCACCGGCTCGCTGAACGCCGCTTCTCTCTGTCGATAACTCTCCTCCGCAATTTCTTCTAATTCCTCTTTCAACTCGTCGCGGCTCAATTTTTCGAGCTCCTCAATCTTCAATTCATTCGGCGGCGCATAGATTTTTTCCGCGTCCTTGATCAGCTCCTCCAGCTGCCACTCCTCGGGATATAATTTTTCATTCGCGTATTGATTCATCTCCGACTTGATTATGTGCTTCACCATGCCCATGATGTTTTCGCGCAAATTCTCGCCGCGCAAAATCTTCCGCCGCTCGCCATACATAATCTCGCGCTGCTGATTCATCACGTCATCATACTCGAGAACATGTTTTCTGATGTCGAAGTTCCGCGCCTCAACTTTCTTTTGCGCGTGCTCGATCGACTTCGTTATCAGCGAATGCTCGATCGGCTCGTCTTCTTCCATCCCGAGTTTATCCATCACCTTTGCAATATTATCCGACGCAAATAATCTCATCAGATCGTCCTCGAGCGACAGATAAAATCTCGATTCACCGGGATCGCCTTGTCGACCCGACCGTCCGCGCAACTGATTGTCGATCCGTCGCGATTCATGACGCTCCGTCCCGATGATGAACAGCCCGCCGAGCTCCGGCACTCCGTCGCCCAATTTTATATCCGTCCCGCGACCCGCCATGTTCGTCGCGATCGTCACCGCGTCGCGTTGCCCCGCGTCCGCTACGATTTGCGCTTCCTTCTCATGAAATTTCGCGTTGAGCACGCTGTGAGGTATCCCGCGCTTTTTGAGGATCGCGCTCAGTTCTTCCGATTGCGTGATCGATGTCGTTCCGATCAATACCGGTTGACCCTTGCCGTGAATCCGCTCGACTTCGTTGCCGACCGCTTTGTATTTCGCACGCTTCGTCTTGTAAATTACGTCGGGATGATCCGTTCGGATAACCGGCTTGTTCGTCGGCACCACCACCACCGGCAGCTTGTATATTTTTAAAAACTCGTCCTCCTCGGTTTTCGCCGTGCCCGTCATTCCCGCCAGTTTGTCATACATTCGGAAGTAATTTTGGAAGGTGATCGTCGCCAGCGTTTGAGACTCGCGCTGGATTTTTACTCCTTCCTTCGCTTCGATCGCCTGATGTAATCCGTCGGAGTATCGCCGTCCTTCCATCAATCGACCCGTAAATTCGTCGACGATGATCACTTCGTCGCCACGCACGACATAATCCCGATCGCGTTTCATCAGCGCCTTCGCTCGCAGCGCCGCCGTGAAACAATGCGACAGCTCGATATTCTCCGGCGCGTATAAATTATTGATCCCCAACATCTTTTCGATCTTCGGGATCACTTCGTCCTTCGGCGCCACCGTTTTTTGCTTCTCGTCGACAGTATAATCCTCGTCCGCGCGGAGCCCCGACACCGCTCGAGCCATCACTGCGTACATTTCCGTCGACTTCGCGCCCGGTCCCGAAATGATCAGCGGCGTCCGCGCCTCATCAATCAAAATCGAATCGACCTCGTCAACGATCGCATAGTGCAACGGACGCTGAACCATCTGCTCTTCGTGAATCACCATGTTGTCGCGCAAATAATCAAAGCCGAATTCGTTATTCGTCCCGAACGTGACATCGCAACTGTATGCATACTTGCGCTCGGGAAAATTCATGTCGTGCAAAATCAATCCGACCGACAAGCCCAAAAATGTGTAAAGCCGACCCATCCACTCCGAATCGCGCCGCGCTAAATAATCGTTGACCGTCACCATGTGCACGCCTTTGCCCTCGAGCGCGTTGAGATAAACCGGCAATGTCGCCACGAGCGTTTTGCCTTCGCCCGTCTTCATCTCCGCGATCTTGCCTTCGTGCAAACACATCCCGCCAATCAATTGCACGTCGAAATGCCTCATGCCCAGCACCCGACGCGACGCCTCGCGCGCCACCGCAAACGCCTCCGGCAATAAATCCGTCAGCGACTCGCCGTTCGACAGCCGCTCCTTGAATTTATCCGTGCAGCTCATCAATTTATCGTCCGTCAAATTTTGCATCGACGGCTCCAGCGCATTGATCTTGTCGACCGTCTTCTGCATGCGCTTGATCTCTTTCTCGTTGTTGTCGCCGAAAAACCGTTTAAGGAATCCGAACAAACGTATCACACCCCCGCGTCAATTCTTTATATCCGTCGAGCTCATCAATTTATCGTCCGTCAAATTTTGCATCGACGGCTCCGGCGCATTGATTTTGTCGACCGTCTTCTGCATGCGCTTGATTTCCTTCTCGTTGTTGTCGCCGAAAAATCGTTTCAGGAATCCGAACAAACGTATCACACCCTTGCGTCGATTGATTGAAAGAAATTCTATCAAACATCATCGCATAAGTCAAAAACAGATTGACAGCTCAAATTTTTTTTGGTTGAATAGCCTCGGTATGATATAATGCCGCCGAAAAAATTTTGGTGCCTTTGAATGGAGTGAAAGAGTTTGCTCAAAAAATTAGCGTTGTCGATAGCGATGATGATGACGATGGTGTTGCCGACAAAATCAGAGGCAATGCCCGAAATCATGCCGGTCGAGCACATACGAAACGGAATGAGCGGGACGGCGTATACGGTCGTCGAAAACTCGGGCGAGATCGAGCCGTTTCACGTCGACATCATCGGGTTGATAGATAACGGCAAGGGCTCGTCGAAAATGATCATGGCGAAGGCGTCGGGACGCGTGATCGACAAGACGGGCGGCGTGTTGCAGGGCATGAGCGGCAGTCCGATCTACGTCGACGGGAAATTGGTCGGAGCGCTGGCGGCGGGCTTAAAAGAGATGAGTCCGTACACATTTTTCATCACGCCGATCGAGAGCATGCTGCCGATGTGGGAGTTGCCCGATCCGAAGGCGGAGAATAAGTATCTGAAGAAAAACGTTATGCCGAAAAAAGATGAGCCAACGCCCGAGGAAAAAAAGGAGCCGGAAAAAGAATCAGAGCCCGAGAAAATTTCCGAGCCTGAGAAAATTTCCGAGCCCGAGAAAAATCCGGAGCCCGAGAAAAATCCGGAGCCCGAGAAAAATCCGGAGCCCGAAAAAATTTCCGAGTCGAAGGGCGGATTGTTTTTCAGCGGCTTCGACTCTAACGGGGTCGATTTTCTCGAGCGCGAATTTAAATCACTCGGCATGAAAAATTTTTATGTCGCGTCGGGGTTTTCGGAAGGTTATACGATCGATTATAATGCAACGCTCGAGCCTGGGTCGCCCGTTGGAGTGGCGGTCGTTTACGGCGATTTTTCCGTTGGCGCGACAGGCACCGTTACCGCCGTCGACGGCAAAAAAATTCTAGGCTTCGGGCATTCGTTTACTCACGCGGGCAATGTCAATTTCTTCATGACGGACGCCTCGATTATCGGCACGATCAGCGGCACCGACGGCGCGGGCATCAAAGTTTCCAAGATCGGCAACATCATCGGGCGCGTCAATCAGGATCGCGAAGCGGGCATCGCGGGCATCCTCGGCAAATTCCCCTCCGTCGTCCCGATCACGATCAACGTCACCAACAAACATCTCAACAAATCCGAATCCTACAGCGCGTCGATTGCCTACAACGAAAATCTCATTCCGAAGCTCGGCGCGGCGATCGCATACTCGGCGCTATCGAAAACTGCCGACTCTCTTTCGGAGAGCACCGTCGTCGTCGACTTCGGCATCAAAACGAACGCCGTCGAAGGCGGCAAAATCGAACGTCAAAACATGTTTTACAACAGTTCCGACGTGGGGCAAGTCGCCGTGCTCGAATTGCTTCAGGCGCTGAGTCTGGTGTGCTCGAACACGGACGTCGAATCGGACATTTTTGCGATCGATGTCAACATGACGCTCGACAACGAAAGAAAAACGGCGTCGCTGGTGTCGGCGGTTCCCGACCGTCCGAAAGTCAAGCCGGGCGAAACGGTCAATCTCACCGTCCAGCTCCGCCCCTACCGTCAAAAGGAAGAGACAATCGTAATTCCCTACACCGTGCCGATCACGATGAAAGCCGGACCGTTGACGCTCGACGTGCACGGCGGGGCGCTGGTGCCGTTGGCTCAACTGCTCGCCAACGCGGGATTCATCACCGAGGCGAACGAGCCGGCGCGCGATTATCGCGAAAAGATCACCGGCTTCCTCAAGACCGGCAAGAATAATGAGTTGGTCGTCGAGCCGGGCGGGGTGGTCGAGCCGCAGGACGAGAAGGAGCTCAAAAAAGAGATCAAGCGCGCGAAGAAGGCTCAAGAGAAGGCAAAAAAAATGGGCATCAAACTTGAAAAGGCGCCCGCCGAGTCGAAGGTTGACACAGGGTATATAATCGATAACGTGGTTCACGCCACCATCGACATCGACAAAATTTGAGGTGACGAGTTTGGAGAAATTGATCATAAACGGAGGCAAACCGCTCCGAGGCACGGTCAAGATCAGCGGCGCAAAAAATGCGGTATTGCCCGCGATCGCGGCGACTTTGCTCGGACAGGATCGGGTGACGGTGCTCGACGAAGTTCCCAATCTCGACGACGTCCGAACGATCAGCGAAGTCCTCAAAACCCTCGGCGTCAAGGTGCAGCACGTGCCCGAGCAATGTCAATTGATCGTCGACGCGTCGTCGATCGAAAACATCACCGCGCCGTATGAACTCGTGCGTCGGATGCGGGCGTCGTTTTTGATAATGGGACCGCTGCTGGCGCGCTTGGGCGAAGCAAAAATTTCGTTGCCGGGCGGTTGCGCAATCGGAACGCGACCGATCGATCTGCATTTGAAAGGATTTGAAGCACTCGGCGCGCAAATTTCAATCGGGCATGGATACATCGAGGCGAAGGCGCCGAACGGATTGAAGGGCGCGCGAATATATCTCGACTTCCCGTCCGTCGGGGCGACGGAAAATATATTGATGGCGGCGTCGATGGCGGAGGGCTTGAGCGTGATAGAAAATCCCGCGCAGGAGCCGGAGATCGTCGACTTGGCGAATTATCTCAACATCATGGGCGCGAAGATCAGAGGCGCGGGGACGAATGTGATCAAGGTCGAGGGCGTCAAAAAATTGGTGGCGCACGATTATACGATAATCCCCGATCGGATCGAGGCGGGCACTTATATGATCGCGGCGGCGATGACGCGCGGCGATGTTTACATAGCGAACGCGATCAGCGAGCACATCAAGCCGGTGATAGCGAAATTGAAAGAAGCGGGCGTGACGGTCGACGAGGACGTTGACGGAATCAGAGTGGCGTGCGATCATCGACCGAAAGCCGTTGACATAAAAACTCTGCCGTATCCGGGCTTCCCGACGGACATGCAGGCGCAATTCATGGCGATGCTGACGATCTCGACGGGCTCGGCGATGGTGACGGAGACGGTATTCGAGAACAGATTTATGCACGTGGACGAATTGAGACGGATGGGCGCGCGGATCAAAATCGACGGACGGACGGCGATGGTGCATGGCGTGGATTATCTGACGGGCTGTCAAGTAAAGGCGACGGATTTGCGCGCGGGCGCGGCGATCGTGTTGGCGGGGCTCGTGGCGGAAGGCGAGACGCAGATCGGATATATTCATCATATCGATCGCGGCTACGACAATTTAGTCGAGAAACTGGTAAACTTGGGCGCCGACATAAGGCGCGTGGATCAATAGGAGGCAAAAAATTTCATGGACGCAAATGAAGTCAAGCGTATTGTCGAGGAATATTTGAATGAGCGCGAGATCGATCTGAAGGCGCGGCTGTTGAATCTCAACGGCTATCGTCCGGAGCGGGATTTCGACGAGCAGAAGAATCGGATCGCGGAGCTCGAACAGAAGATCGCGGAGATGGAAGCGTCGACGGAGGTTGATGATCTGAAGGCGCGAGTGGCGGAGCTCGACAAAGAAAATATTGATCTGAAGGATAAGATAGAAGAGACGGCGAATCAGCACTCCGACGCGAAAGAAAAACTCGATCGATATCGGACGGAGACGAAACAGAATTTGCAGGAGATCGAGGAGTTGCGCGAGGCGCTCGAGGAGCGGGAGCGGCTGATCGAAGAGTTGAAGGCGAAGTTGAGCGAGACGGAAGAGCATTTTCGGAATGCGGCGGCGGAGGCGCTCAAATATAAGACGCAGCTCGAGGCGAAGCCGGAGAAAAAGTCGCGGCGCTCGAAAAAATAAAGTTTTGTGCATGAAAAAAGGGGCGGAAGTCCCGTTATTTTTTTGTGGGCGCCGCCGACCTTCGGGGCAACGATGATAGGGCGCCGCCGACGCGGGTGGGCATGCTGTCCTCCGTTGGGCGCCGTCATTGGTGGGTGGGAGCGTCGACGGCGCCCTTTTTTTCATCACTCCGCGCGGACGAGACTAAATTTTTTCGGATTGAAACCGACGGCAGATTTCTTTATTCTCCCGATAAAATTCTTCGCGGCTGAGCGTCGTCGTCAAATACGCGTCATAAAAATCGTCCACCCGACAGATCATCGGGCGCTCCGCATATATCCGACATAAATTCGTCGCCTTGTCCAAATGTCGGCACGAGCCGTCCGGCAACGCCAATTCGCCCGCCAAGATCGTCCGCCCCACCCGTCGACAGCACTGCCCGCAGCGCTCACATTCAAACATCATTCAAACAGGGCGCGAAGTTCTTCGCCGCCGAATAAATATTTTTCGCCGCAAAATTGACAAACCACTTCCGCATGTCCGTCCTCCAAAAGCGCCGCCCGATCTTTCGCATTCAAACTGCTCAACGTCGACGCAACACGCTCCCGACTGCAGTGGCAGCGGAATTGCAATCCGATCTCCGACAAAAATTTTACGTCAAACCCGTCAAAGATCGTCGAGATCAAACCGCGCGCATCGAGCCCGCCGTCGATCAGCTCCGTCACCGATCGCATCGACCGCAAATTTTTTTCCAATCGAGCGAGTACCTCATCGCTTGCGTCCGGCAGAGGCTGTACCAAAAATCCGCCCGCCGCGCGAACGCTTAAATCGGTATCGACCAGCACGCCCAGCCCCACGCTCGACGGCGTCTGCTCCGACACAAACAGATAATTCGTCAAGTCCTCCGCGATCTCGCCGCTCACCAGTTCGCAACTGCCGCTCACATCGCGCTCGAGCCCCGTAAATCTCGTGACGGTCACCAAGCCGTTTCGTCCGACGCCGCCGCCCACATCGATTTTTCCCTCGACCGTCGGCGGCAATTCGACGTGCGGATTGTCGACGAATCCCCGCGCATATCCTTCCGGCACCGCGTCCGCCACTATCCGCCCGAGCGGTCCGTCGCCTTGAATTTTGATCGTCACCGCCTCTTCGTTTTTGAGGTCGGCGGCAAATAACAGCGCGCCGGTGAGCGTCCGTCCGAGCGCCGCCGTCGCCGTCGGATAACAATTATGCCTTCGGGCGGCGTCGCCGACGATTTGAGACGTGATCGCCGCGAACACTCTCACGCCCTCCGCCGTCGCACGCACCAAATGATCCTTCATCAATTTTCTCCAATCTGCCGCGTCAAACTAAAATTTTAAACTCATCAGCTCGTCGCCCAAGTCGAGATCAAAAATTTTGATCGCCTCGTCGTCGATCACCGCCACCGTCGCCGTCGGATAACAATCATGCCTTCGGGCAGCGTCGCCGACGAGCTGAGACGTGATCGCCGCGAACACTCTCACGCCCTCCGCCGTCGCGCGCACCAAATGATCCTTCATCAAATTTCTCCAATCTGCCGCGTCAAATAAAAACTTTAAACATCATTCGACCTAAAAAATTTTCTGCCCTCCCGAACGTCGACGGTGCGAATAACGAGTGGGGCGCCGACGGCGCCCTTTTACAACTTCAAACTCATCAGCTCGTCGCCCGAGTCGAGATCAAAAATTTTAATCGCCTCGTCATCTATCACTGCCACCGTCGGCTTTTTATCCGCGCGATTCGGCAACGACGGCGAGCCCGGGTTGAGCAAAATCGCATTCCCTTGACGCTCCAAAATATTATTGTGGATATGCCCCGTGATGAAAATATCCGCGCGGAGAGTATTCGCCTGCTTCGCGATCTCGCCGATCATCTTCGACCAGTCGGGCTTCGACGGATCGTTGCAATACGTAAAATGCGTTCCGTGCGTCATCACGATCCTCCGACCGTTGGCATAAACATATGCATACGGCGCCTGGATCGGACTGTTGAGCACCAACTGATCAACGTCGGAATCGCAATTGCCCCGAGCGATGATCACCTGCGCCTTGCAATTATTAATCCGCTCCGCCAACTTCGCCGGATTATAATCCTCGAGCATGGGATTGCGCGGTCCGTGATACAGCACGTCGCCCGCATGCATGATGATATCCGCATCGAAGAAAAATTTTTCAACCGCGCGCGCAAACCGCTGCTCATGTCCGTGCGTGTCGCTGATTACTCCAATTTTCATGTCGAGCCCTCCGAAAAAATTTTTTAACACGCGATTAATTTTATACGTCGGCGACAGAAAATGCAATCCGATCGAAGGATTTTTCATTGCCGCCGCGAAAATATTGTAGAAAAATATTTGTCCGAGGTTAAGAGGATATATGGGGAGTGATGGTTGATGAATTTCACCTTGCGACAAAAGTTTTTAATCCTGACGGCGCTGATCGGATTGCTGCTGGCAATCGTGTCGGTGGTCGGCTACTTCAACGCCAAAAGCAGTCTCGGCGAGTCGGTCGACAACGAGCTGCTTGCAGTGGTCGAGTCGCACAAAAATGTGCTCGAGGGTTGGCTCAATGAAAAGGGCTCATCGATCGAGCACGAGGCTAATCTCATGACGGAGTTCAACGGCGATATGACCCGCCTCAAGAATCGCGATTACTTGAGTCTCGCCAAAAACGACAAGGACATTACCGAAATGACGATGGGGCTCGAGGACGGCTACTTCGCCAGTTACAACGCGGGCGACAGCACCGGCACGCGCGATCCGAAAAGTCGTCCGTGGTATCAGCAGGCAAAATCGTCCGGCGGCTTGAGTTTTACCGACGCTTACGTCGACACTTACACCAACAGCTTGATCATCTCGGCGTGCGCTCCGATCAAGGCGAACGGTCAATTTATCGGCGCGCTCTGCAATGATATTTCGCTCGACGTGCTTCACACTCAAGCGCAGGCTTTGAAATATCACAACGAAGGCACCAGCATTATTTTCGACAAAAACGGATTGATTCTCGCGACCAACGGCGACGCGCAACTCAACTCCGACATCAAAAATTTGAAGGGCGTCGGCGAACACTATAATGAAATGGTCACCAACGGCTCGGGCTATTTCGAGATGGAAAGTCGGCGCGGGCATGAAATTTTCGCGTATTCGACGATGCCGACCACGAAATGGATAATCGGCTTGGCGGTCTCCTACGATCTCGTATTCGAGCCGGCAACTCATCTGCGGAATTTATTCATCATCTGCTCGGTGATAGGCGTGCTGTTGTCGTTTGCGGTGTGCGGACGGACGGCGGCATCGATCATCGCGCCGCTTGCCGCGCTCGAGCATCACGCAAAACAATTGGCGCAAGGCAACCTTCGGATCAAAGATTTGCCGATCCTTTTCAACGACGAGATCGGAAGTTTGACGTCGGCGTTCAATGATATGAGCATGAGTTTGCGGCGGCTGATAACGCAAATGTCGACGACATCAGAGCAGGTCGCGGCGTCGAGCGAGCAGTTGACGGCGTCGGCGCATCAATCGGCTGATGCGGCGGTGCACGTGGCAGAAACGGTCGGCGAAGTGAGCAACGATATCGTATTGCAACTTCAATCGGTGGACGGCGCGAAGGCGAACGTCGACGTGGTGTTCAGCGACGTGCAATTGATGGCGCAAAAGGCAACGAACGTAGCGGTGTCGACGGACAAAACGGCGGAAGCGGCGAAAATCGGTCAGCAGCTGATGAATGAAGCGGTCAGCAAGATGAAGAGCATCGAGACGTCGGTAATGGCGTCGGCGGAGGTCGTTCGTCGGCTGGGCGAAAACTCGAAAGAGATCGGCTCGATAGTCGAAGCGATCGCGGGCATAGCCGATCAGACAAATCTGCTGGCGCTGAACGCGGCAATCGAGGCGGCGCGCGCGGGCGAGCATGGACGGGGCTTTGCGGTTGTGTCGGAGGAAGTGCGGAAGTTGGCGACGGCGTCTCAAGAATCGGCGGAGCAAATTCGAGCGCGTATTGAATCGATCCAAGCGGCGACGGAGGAAGCGGTTACGTCGATGAAGAGCGGCACGGACGACGTCAACGCGGGCACGGAAGCGATCCGAAATGTCGGCGTGCAATTCAAAGCGATAATGGACATGGTTGACGGGATCAAGGGCGAGATTGATGGAATAAATAATTCGGTTATGACGGTGTCGGACGGCGCGCACAACATCGTGCAGGCGGTCGAGACGATTGATAAGACGAGCAAAACGACCGAGCAGAGGACGCAACAAATTTCGTCGGCGACGGAGTCTCAATCGGCGTCGAACGAAGAGATAGCGGCGGCGTCTCAAGCGCTGGCGAATCTGGCGTCGGACATGCAGACGGCGATCGGGCAATTCAAAATCTGAACTCCGTCGGAACCAAAAAGGGGGCGCGCCCGCCCCTTATTTTTTTTCTCCCGCCCACGAATGGCGCCGACACCATGGGGCGACGGGTTTAGGGGCGCCGCCGCCGCTCCCACCCACCGAGCGCG
>CALGGP010000306.1 GCA_937915885.1 uncultured Selenomonadales bacterium
CAGCGCTCCCGCCATCGGCATTTGCCCCACGTCGGCGGCGCTCCCGCCATCGGCACTCGCCTCGCGTCGCCCGCGCTCGTTTTCAAAGGGGGCGCTGACGCCGCAGGGTGGGAACCTCTGTCCTCTGTTGGGCGCCGACACCGGGGGCGGGAGCGGCGTCGGCGCCCCAATCGTCGCCCCCCGAACCCCAATTACGCATTGCCTTTTGGGCGGGCGAAAAATTTTCAGTCGCTAATGATTTTGACGCCCGTCACTCGCGACAGCTCCTCCGTCGTCAACATGATCCGCGCAATCGAAAAATGCATCGGATTCCGTCCGACTTCCCGATAAATGATCTCGACGGGAAAATCTACCATGTGGCTCAGCGCCTGCTCGAGCGTCATGCCCTTGCGCGCCGTCAACGTCACCTTCGCCACGAAATTAAAACTCTGCTGATGTTCGAGCACGAGCGCTTCAAAATAATCGTCCTCGCGCGGATATCCTTCGCGCTCCGCCTTGCCGCGCACCGCTATCCCGTCGTACTGCTCAAACGGCAACTGCGGCTTGACGATCGCATCGACGATCAGCGCCGATTGCTTACCGACGTTGGCAAACTCAACCACCGTCGACAGCGTGATCGATTTGTCGTCGCGCGACTCCACTACAAAATCTTTGCGCTTGTCGAGCCGCGCCACCACGATCTCCGTCCCGCGATGATGCAAATACAGCAGTATCAGCCCGTAAACCGTCAGGAACGCCAAAATGCAGTAATCGTATATCTCCAGCAAAATTTTCCACTCCCCTATATCAATCGAAACCGCTCAAAATATTTTTCCGGCACGCGAATAATTTTGCCGCTCGACGCGTCGGTAAAAACGTTGAGCGAATGCCCCGTGACCAAAATCTTTTCGTCGCCGACAATCGAAATTTTATAATCGAACACGAGCTTAACCTTAGTGAGCTCGACGGCGGTCGTCTCGATCGAGATCAGATCGTCGTAGCGCGCCGGAGCATGAAACTTCGCATCGATCTCGGTGATCGGAAATAAAATATTATCGTTGATGAGCTCGACGAGCGTCACTCCGATCGCGCGGAGATATTCAACGCGCCCGAGCTCGAACCAACGAAAATAATTCGCGTGATGCACCACGCCCATCTGATCGGTCTCGTAGAAGTGGACGCGGTGCTCAACCTTCACTGACAAATCGGCTCAACCCCCAAAAAAATTTTTATGCTCGAAAGTCTAAAGCAAGCGCGCGACGTTGTCAAGCAATCAAAGTGCCTTGCAGTCGCCGCGAAAAAATTGTACAATGCGCGTCAAAGGAGGCAGGCTGATGGATTTTGAGAAGTGGCAGGGCTGCGGCAACGACTTCGTTCTGATCGATCGGACGGGCGACGCGTCGATTGATGATCTCGACGTAAAACTGATTTGCGATCGGCACTTCGGGGTCGGCTCCGACGGATTGATTGTCGCTCG
>CALGGP010000307.1 GCA_937915885.1 uncultured Selenomonadales bacterium
CCACCCTTGGCAGTATTGCATACCGCCGACGCTCGACGCCCGCCTTCTGCAGCCGCCGATGACGCGAGATGGTACGAGCGGGAGCCGCGCTCCGAGAGTGGATCGGATAAAAAGAGGCGTGCGCCGACGGAACGGGTGGAGATCGCGTCCTCGGTTGTGCGACGCCATTGTGGGCGGTTGCCACCGTTAAAGTGATCTGGCGCCGACGGCACGGGTGGGAACCGCTACCACTGTTGGGCGCCGAGCTCGGGGGGCGGGAGTGCCGACGGCGCCACAAAGCATTTCTCCCGCCCCCGTTCCACATCAAATGCGTCGATTAGACTTCGGGAAAAGCCAGATCGGGATTAAACGCCAAAGTTTTTGCGTAGTCGATGGCGTAAGAGGCAGCTTCCAACATGAAATATTGCGAGCCGGGATAATCGTTGATCTCGAATAAAAAAATGCTGCCGTCCGCCTCAATGCCGAGATCAATCCCCAACGCATTGAAATTATGACCTCTGAAGGTGCGTTGCAATCTCTCGGGGATTATTTTTCCGAGCTCCACGATCCGATTATACGTCCGATCGCCTAGGTCTTTACCGAGATGCAGACGCAATAAAGTCTTGCCGTCCATCATGCTTCCGCCCGTTGCGAGATTACTCGTCAACGCATTCGCCAACGAGACTCGAGCATAAATCTTGACGATGTGCCATTGCGTAGTTTTGTCTCGACGGACATGAATACGAACGTCGAACGGCATGCCCGACGACAAACATGATTTTATATACCTTTGCGCGATATACGGTTTGGTCAGCGTTTTTTTCATCAGCTCGTTCAGTTCTTGCAACGTAAGCACCTTGCGACTTTTGTCTTCGGTGAGCTCATAGTTGCCGTCCGACAGCCGCGATACCATCATTATTCCTTGCCCCAAACTGCCATGGGTGGGCTTGAAAAAAAGCGGCGCCGTCGATTTATCGATGCGTTCTACAGCATCCCGACCGTTTTTGATCTCGAAATAAGGTATCATGTATTTTCTCAGCACCGGATCAGCTTCAATCCAATCGGATATATTTTTTTTGTTCGCGACGAGATAACCCGTGTGCGGCGTGTGGACGAGCATCGGTTTGTCCAGCGTGGAGTTCAGGAATTTATCTCCGTTATCGATCACGTCAGGATACTCGCGCACCTCGTCGACCCATTTCCCGTCCCTGTAGACATGCGCGTTGATCTTCCTGTTGATCAGATCGACGTCGGCGGGATAAAACATGTAGCAATCACAGCCGATCGCCCGAGCGTATATGGTGTACGCCACCGCCGGATAACCGGAGTGCCACAGACGATGCAGACCGATAACAATTTTTCGATCCGATTTGGTTTCAAGCATGAAAACCGATTGGTCTCTCTTTGGATCAAAACTCTTGAGCCGCTCAATTATGCTACTGACGGCCCCCCCCCCTGTGAAACCGCAAACGCCACGGCGAGGACTGCCAGCGCATTATACAACTGCTCACTCGACAGCGCGCTCTCAAGTTTGTATTTGTCGCCATCGATGAAGACCGATTCGCCACGTTTGAGCTCCGGCATGCGCACCGTCGCGTCCGCGTGCCGACCGAAGGTGATCACATTCAAGCCATGACGCTTCGCTGCCGCCTCAAATATTCCGTAATGCTTCATGTCGCGATTGAGCACCGCATAGCCGCCCGCCACCGCGCCGCAAAATACTCGCGCCTTCACTCGAGCCGCCGCCTCCGAATCTTTTTCCAAGCCGGCGTTCGACGTAACCACTACCACGTTCGGTTGCAGATCGTATGTCACCGAGCCGCGTCGCGCTTCTATCGCGTCTTTCGACAATTCCAAGATCGCATACGCCGCCTCCGCCTTCACGTTTGCAAACGTCGTCGGCGCACTGATGCATGTCAACTCGTCCGTGCCGAACGGCACTGCGACTTCACCCGACTCTTTCAACAAATGCTCGAGCATATTCACCGTCGTCGTCTTGCCAACATCGCCCGCGACCGCAATCGTTTTGCCCTTGAATCGACGTCGAGCCGCAAAGCCCAACTCGATCGTCGCCTTCACACTGTCCTCGACCAAAAGCACCGGCAAATCCTTCGGAAGATCATCGACCTCGTGATCGATCATCGCGCCCGCAATTTTATCCGCGTATTGCGCTACCATAAAATGATTGTCGTACGTCGACGACGCAGGATCGCCTTCCGTGTGGAATAAATATTGCGACCGTCGACTCGCAACAAACATCACCGGCGCCTCCGCCTGATTATAAAATTTCATGTCGCGCAAAATCGATTGCACGTACCAACCTGACGGCGGCTCGACCAGCCATTTGCCGCCCGTCACTGCCGCCAATTGCTCCGCCGTCCAACAATGCCCGGGCTCCGAATGCTCGAGCACTTCGGGGAAATCTCGACGATAATACGGCAACTCCGGCAGCCGCATCTCGATCGTTTTCGATCCGATGAACGGTTCCAACCAACGACCGTCGATCCGCGCGCGTATTTCAATCCGCAAGTCGACGTTCGCAAGCCGATTCAACCGCGGCGGATTCAATCCGAAACGCTCCCGATAAATCACGCCGGGCTTCCATCGCTTGACGGGGAACTCCCAATTCGCAAATTCATGATCCGCGCCCGAGCCGTAAAACGGCATGCCATTTTCCCGCGTCGATTTGCCCTCGATATAAAACCGACACTCTTTGTTGAGCGGCGCGTCAATCGTCCAGTACGTGTCGACGAACAATATCTCATATTTCGTAAGCACCGGCTGCTCGACGCGATAGCCGACCATTTTCAACGCATCGAACTGTTTCGGCTCAATGATCGCATCGTCCGGCACCCGCTCAACCGTCCACTCCGACAGCGGCTCCGTCAACGGCTTGATTTCGTGGCGCTCGACCATCAACGGATCGTAAATCGACGACGGCTCATCAATTTTTAACGACTGTTGAGGACGCGCGGCGGGCGAAAATTTTATTTCGATCGTCCCGTCGGAGTCGACCTTCGCGTTGGTGCCGAGCTCGCGACAGCGCGCTAAAAATTCGTCGTTGATCCGATTCTTGTCGCGCTCTGCCACGCCGACCTTGCCGTTGCTCCGACGCAAAGCACTGAACGTGAGCGCCTTTACTCCATCGACGCCGACCGTCAAAGAATACGCGCCCGTATCGCCGTCGCCGCCGTCCAAAATAAACAAGCCCGCGCCGTAAATTATCGGACGCTCTTTATATTTCTCGACGCGATTGTACCAATACGAATCGCAACCCAACACGCCGTCGGCGCCGCTGTCGATCAATGCCCGCCCAATCGCGCGCATCCGATCGAACGAGCGCGCTTGACTGACGGGCTCCCAATCGAGCGCGACGAACACCGCGTCCGCATGCTTGCGCGCCTCCGCGATCTTTGCGTCGAACGTCGAAGTCCAAGCGTCAAGCGCGTCCTGCGACATGTAAAAAATTCCCGCTTGAGCTTCGGAGGCGGCAAATTCCTCGGTCGTCGCATCGACGGAGAAAATCGCCACCGTCAAATCATTCGCCTTGACGTAAATCGGCGCCGACGCCTCGTCAATATTTTTGCCCGCGCCGACATGTCCGAGCCCCGCCTCATCGAGCAGCTTGTTTTGATCGAGCACCGACTCCGCGCCGTAATCGCCCGCGTGATGATTCGCCGTCAACACCACATCGATGTTACACTCCGTCAAAATATTGATCTGCTCGGGACGCGCGTGCATATGGTAGAAATATTTTTTGTTGACGGGATCGCCCAGCGCACTCGCCACGCCCAATAAATTTACAATCCGAACGTCCGCCGCGCGCATCGCCGGAATCTCGTCGAGGTGTTTCATCGTCGGCGAAAGCAGATGCATTCGACGCCCGACAATCGTGTTGCCGCCGAAGAATATTTTCGCCTCTCCGCGCGGACTCGTACTTCGATTGGCGCTAATCAGCTCAACCATTTTTTGAACGGCTTGATCAATCTGCGGCTTGACTTCAACATCGTCAACGTGCTCGACCGCCGGAGCGTGTTTACTCCACTCGACGAGACTCGCCAACGCGCGCGCCGTATCGTCGATGCGCACTCGGAACGCGTCATCCCTCGAAAAGAAACTGCCAAAAATCATTTCGGGGCATTTAAAAAACATCGCCGTCTCAGTCCAAAAATATTCGTCGAGCAATGCCTTCGCGCGCGCCTCCGTTGCCGCCTTCGGATCGTCCGCGCCGACAATCGCAAGCAACTCATTCACATTCGGCACCGTCCGCGCATTTAAAAATCCGTCGAACGCGGTTTTCAACGGCGCATATGTTTCATCGCTCAACAGGTCGGAGTAAGTCTCAACGCCGTATTTGATCGCCCGCTCGATCGACTCGCGAAGGTGATCGTCCTTGCGACCGTCGGCATTATAAGCGTCGAGCAACGCGAGTAGCGCCGTAAAATGGTTCACCGCATTATAAGACGGCACGAATCGATCGGTGCAGGGCAATCGACCGTAGATGAAACGCCCGCTGCTCAGCAGTTGCGACTCGAGATATTGCACGGCGCTCTGCATAATCTGCCGAATGAGTTTCGCATCGGGCGTTGTGACGATACGATGTTGCGTGCCGTCGACCGACAAAGGAGCGTTGTCGCCGAGAACGAAAGCGCCCGCAGTGTCGAAGACGGCGATCGGGCTCGACGGCTCGAGAACAGGCAGCTCTCGATCGAAACGCGCGCGGATGTAAGATGAAGCGGCTTTAAGATTGAAGGCGCCGTTTTGATTGTCGGCGACGGCGAGTAACTGATTGGCGTTGATCTCGAGCGCAGTGAGTGCGATCGAAAAGTCGGGGCTGAAAGCGACGCCGCGATTAAAATTATTGCGTGCGGTCGAGCCGATCAGCTTATTGAACTCCTCCCACGTCATGGACTCGACATCGGTGATCCAATCCGCGCGGAGGATGATCGGATCGACGGAGCCGAGCGCGGAGCGAAGTTGATCGAGCGCGGCATTGAATGCGTCGGTTGGATCGACATCGGAAGCGTTTCTGACGACGGCTTGAGACTTCATGTCAGAGGCGGACAGGAATATGCGACAAGGACGAACAGAGCGTTTGAGGAACTCTGCGGCGAATGTTGGAGCAAGGCGCGGAACCAGTTGATCTAAAGACATAAAAAAACTCCTTTCGTCATGCATTTATTAGATTATGAAAGAGCCACGTCCATTGGCGAGCCACCACATCGGGCGCAAATTTTTCCAAACTCCGCGCGCAATGTTTAGAGAAGTTCTCGCGCAATTCGTCATCGGTCAGTATGCGAACGATCCGATCCGCCATCGCCTCGACATCACCTGCCGGTACAATGTAGCCGCTCTTGCCCTCCTCGATCACGTCGTCGGGACCGTAGGTGCAATTGAATGCGACGACGGGACAGCCATATTGCATGCTCTCCTGCACGACCAGCGGCGAGCCTTCATATCTGCTCGGCAGAATTGACAGCGCCGCCGACGCATACACCGCCGGCATATTGTCAACGAATCCCTCAATTTTGATGTGATCGTTGAGCCCCGCCTCGTCGATGAGCTTTTGAATCGACTCTTGAAGGGATCCTTTACCATAAAAATGCAACGTCGCCTGTGGGACATATTTGATCACGCGCTTCATTACCTCAATCGCTTTATCATGCCCCTTCTGCTCATGAAGGCGCCCGACCTGTATGATTTTGAAGGGATTGTATTCGACGACGGTAACTTTCGGAACCGCAGTCAAGGAGTGCGGCAGTTGGAATATGTTATTTAATTTGAAGCGTTTGATGATATCCTCGCGTTGTCTTTTCGTCAGAACCACAATAACGTCCGTCTTTACTTTTTTGTTGTAAAGATATTGATATCCGGGCTTGGAGGTGAACGGATCGCGGGGCTCGAGCACATGTATATTATGCAACTGCTGAAGAACATGCACGTGATCGAATTTCAACTCCGTCATCTTAATGAAGGCATTGTAATAGTCCAAAGGCTCATCATTGACGATATAGAACTGCTTCGATTTGTCGCTCACCAATTCGATCAGCCAATGCGTAATTGCCGCGTTCCGACTGTTGAATGAATGCTTAACCGTCCCGTCTCTGTCGATCAACTCCATCAGCTTGACCTCAGTCTTACCCTTGGAATGATCATAAACCGAATGGATAGCAACCGAGCCATCTCTACGATAATAGAATGACTCTTGAGCCTGATTGTTTGCGGGATTGCTCAACATTCGCCAGCCCAAAAATCCAAGCTCGTTATACGAGTCCTGAAACTTGAGATCGCCTTCAATGCCGTTCACGAATCTGGGCTTAACGATGGACGTTTCAGCCTTTCGATCAATCTCTTGATAGTAGTCGTAGAAATTGAGCACGGAACAATCAAGCCCGCATGCTTCCCAACTTTGGCGGAGATCATTTTGATAATTGATGGTGATCAAAGTTACGTCGACTCCCAACTTATCTCGAAACAATCTTGATCGACGGAAGACCGACAACTCCAGCCCCGGCGTGATTGGAGTGATATTTATCAGCATGAAAAAAATTACGCCGTTATGCTCCTTCAACTCCCGCGCAAACATATCCGGATCGGGATTGAAGTCCGCAGGCACCGGAGGAATGAGCGGCTCGATCTCTACAACCTCGTCGCCCTTCAACGCCTCGCTCGGCACCGGTTCATGATCGCGTCGAGTAAGATATTGAAGGTAAGCGATCGCGCCCGTCAATAAAAATTCCATGTCGAGTAACAACAATCGAAATGCCTGATGCCGGAGGAAAAATGCATCGACGACCTCTTCGGGGTGGCGGAAGAACATTACAAACTCCGGATAAAAATACGCGTCGATGAGCGCCTTCATTTGCAATTCCAACGTCGCATGAAGATCGTCGGCGTTGACTTTCGAGATCAAATCCGACAGCTCCGGCATCGTCTTCATGCGCTCGAGAAGATTGTCGGCGGCAATGAGCAGCTCAAGCGAGCGCGGGTAATGAAATTTTCGATGCCATATGGAATGCAATTGATCGGAAAAATTTTTTATGCCGAAGTCAAAGTACTCGCGCTTGGGCAGGTGGCGAGTGATGGCGTCGACGGCATGCTCCATCAACGGATCGTGCAACTGCCAAGTCTTGTTGGCGACGAAATAATTGAAGGCGCGTTCGGCAGCGTCGAGCAATTTTTGATCGCCGTTGAGCGCATGGAGGCGGAGGAGTCCGAGCGTCGCGAGCCCGTCAAACGAAGCGACATTCACCTTGGGTTGGACGGAGTAATCGTTGAGATCTATCGCGTGAGCAAACGAGCCGTCCGCGTTTTGCATCGACAGAATACCCCGCGCGATCGCCTCCATCAGTTGGGTGTGTTTCTTGGTTTTCATGATGACGGCGTGCTTGGCAAGGGCGAGCAACGCCGCGCCGCCCGCACCGAGGCGAATATCTTTGTCATCGCTCGCGACGATGTAAACGACTTCGGAACCGTCGGGCATGATGCGATACTTGAGGTAATTTTTTATTCCGTATTGGAGCGCCTTGGTGATGGCGGCGCCGAGCGAGGAGTTGCCGAGCCTGCCGTAGGTCGCGTAGACGTCGAGCATCGCGCCGATAAAATTAAAGTGCTTGAGCGGGACGCGCATCTTCACAGTTTTGTCGAAGCGCGGATATCGATCGTAGAGGAATTGATCCTTATTTTTAATTTCCTTGGCGAAATAAGCGGCGCCGTTGCGAGCGAGCTTAAGAATCGCCGCGCTGTCGAGGTGCGAGACGGGACGGTGATCGGAGGCAAGCCCTTCCCCGTCGAGTAAAATCGCATTGGGTTCGATGTCGGAGGCGAAGGCGCCCTTCGTGGTAAAAGCTATGACGTTGCTCGACGAATCGGGCGTCGGGAAGGCGCAATTGAATCGCGTCCGGCAGTAGGTGTTTGAGGAGTCCTCGTTGAAGACGCCGTTCGGCTCGTCGATGGGCGAATCGCGATAGAGCATGGCATTACCATTGATCTCGGGCTCGATGAATGCCATTTTGTATTCGGGATCGAGCGCCAGCCCTTGACGGTAATAATTTCGTCGAACTTGAGCGACAGACGACAAAAATTTTGTCCACGTCATGGATTGTTGCTCGACGACCCAATCCGCGCGGAGTATCGTCGGATTGACGGAGCCGAGAGAGGATTTGAGAATGTCGACGGCGGCAGTCCAAGCGTCGGCGGGGTTATCGGCGGAGGCGTGACGAGTGATCGCCCGCGACTTCATGTCGGACGCCGAGAGAAAAAGTCGACAGGGCTTAAAATTATTTTTTGATGCGGCGCCGAGGAATGTCGGCTTTAATTTTTTTATCAGTTGATCCAGTGACATAGAAACTCCTTCCATAAATAAAAAATTTTATTATCTCGCCCTTGGTAATACAGTTGTCTGCCTTTGGGGCGCCGCCAGCGCTCCCACCCTCGGAGCGCGGCGCCTTTTAATTACGAATTACGAATTACGCATTGCTTTTCATTTCTTCGCGGCGTGCGTCTCGTAAATTTCTTTAACGCAATCGAGAATGATTTTATTGTTTTGCGCCGCCCGATGCCCGCTCTTATTCCACTTTTGGGCGCCGCCGAAGGCTTCAGCCGCCTCCGCCTCCTTCGTCTTCATCAAATTCATCACTTCGCGCATCACATTCGCGCCGTACACGATGTCGTCATGAAACACGTCCGAGCCGTCGACGTATTTGTACTTCTTCATCAAACGCTTCGGCACCTTCGCTTTGTCCTTCATCGACACCGCTAAAGGATACCATAAAATTCCCGCCACATTATATTTGCCTTGAAAGATTTGAGACTCCGTCAATTTATTCGTCAAGCGCCACGACATATCTTTGCCGTCGGGATATTTTTTTTGCTTCGACACCGAATCCTGCGACCAACGCGCCATTCCCTCGAGGAACCATCCGTTTCTGAAATACGTCGCGCCGTATTGAATCAGATGAAAATATTCATGGGCGGGCGTTGAATTTTTTCGGGGATCAACGGTGTTTGCGAGCTTAACGCGGAGCGCCCGCTCCTTCGGATCGTGTTTTGACTGTTTTCGGACGCCGCTGTAAGCCAGCCCGTTGACTTTCATGTTGGACTTCGCATCGATGTCCACTTCGATCGAGTGCACGTTTTTGAATCGTTCCGAATCGAAGGGATCGGGATATTTGAACACGTCGTGGAATAACTCCCGCGTCGCGTTGAGCTGCGTCGCAATGTCCTCGACCACGTCGGGCACGCCGTTTGCATTGACGTCGGCGTTATTTTTGACGGCGGTATCGCCTTCGGTCTCATAGATCACGTAGACGATCCCCTGTTGATAAACTGCCGCGTCCGCCGTCGAAGTCAGCATCATCGACAACATCATCGACAATGCGATCAGAAATTTTTTCATCACTGATCCTCCCGATGCATGAGTGAGTAAAATAAACGCGCCCATTGCTCGGCGACCTTCGCCTGCGAAAATTTCTCGACGCTCCGCGCGGAGTTCGACGAAAATTTTTTGTGCAGATTCTCATCGATCAACAGACGAATGATCCGATCGGCAAGCGCGTCAACGTCGCCGGCAGGCACGAGATATCCGTTGACGCCGTCCTCGATCATATCCGACGGCCCGTAATTGATATCGAAGGACACCACCGGACATGAAAACTGCAAACTCTCTTGAACGGCAAGCGAAAAGCCTTCACATCGGCTTGCGACGACAGAAACCGTCGCCGAGGAAAATATTTCGCCGATATTGCTCTTGAATCCCTCGAACACGACGGAGCCGCCGAGTTGAGCCGCCTCCGCATTTTGCTTGAGCATTTCGAGCATCGAGCCGATGCCGTAAAAATGCAATTCCGCCTGCGGCACTTTGTCATGGACGATTTTAAATGCCTCGAGTACTTTATCGACGCCTTTCTCTTCGACCAGTCGTCCGACCGTCACGATTTTAAATCGCGCGCGCTCGACTTCAACGGGAGTGTGATCGCGCATCGCGTGCGGGATCACTGCGACATTACTCACTCCGTAGCGTTTGATGATGTCTTCGCGCTGATGCTCCGTCAAAGTAATGATCGCGTCGGACTTGAGACTGCCGTCGGTGAGGAAATTGTACCAGCGCTTGGTCGGCGCGGTGAGCGGATTGAAATCGTCGAGCACATGCAAGCTGTGAAGTTGGTGAATGACGAAAATATTTTTTCTGTCGAGCCGCTTCGCATCGACATAAAATCTCGTATATTCCGGACTGCGATCGCCGATCATGAAATACGTCCGCGCGGGGTCCGCCGTCAAGCGGTCGAGCCAATATTTGATCGCCTTTCGCGAGCTGTCGAAGGTAATATTTTTGCCGACAAGCTCAATGGATTTGAGCACGGATTTTTTGTCGACGACATCATAAATTTCCTTGACGGCGAGCGACCCGTCGGGACGATAATACTCCGCCTCCGTCGTCGCGCCCGTCGTCGGCTCGAGCGTTTGACGCCGACTCAAGAAGCCGAGCGTGTCAAAGGTGTCGCGCCGAATTTTTTTCCCACCGTCGAAGAAATTTATGTATCGCAACTTCAGATTGTCGGCATCGAAAGAACAGTACATCAACATTCGACCTTCGCGCATAACTCTCATGTCCGAACCGACGTACTCAACGCGACAATCGGCATCGATCGGCGGCAATTCGGCAATCCGCGCGGGCGTCGAGCGCCGATCGATCTCTTGAAAGTAATCGTACATGTTGAGCAGTTGACCGTCGGCGTGATAAGTCTCGAGCAGATCGGTCGCGTTGTTTTGAAATTCATTCGTCAGCAGACACACTTCGAGCCCGAAAAATTTTTTGAACAGCGTCGCGCGACGGAGCGCCGACAGCTCGAGCCCCGAGGCGTTCGATTTGAGATTGCGCAGCATGAAAAACATCACGCCGTTGCTTTTTTGGAACTCGCGCTTGAATATGTCAATGCCAAAATCACTCGCGCCGTCCGACTTGGCAACCGCCGTCGGGATTTTGGGGATTTGCATGCGCACGAGCGGCGGGTGGATATAAGTGCCGATTGAATTTTTGCCGTCGAGCACGGAAATTTTCAGTTGCACATCGACGTTGACCAGTTGAGACATGCCCGGCGGACGCAATCCGAATTTTTCTCGATAAATGACGCCGGGCGTCCAGCGATCGGTCGGGAATAACCAATCGCAGCCCTGATGCTCCATGCCCGCTCCGAACGGCGGCATCACATTTCCGACTGTCGGCACGCCGAGCATTCGGAACTCGTAATTTTTTTCGAGCGGCTCATCGACCGTCCAATAAGTTTCGACGTAAAGCATTTGCCGCCGCTTTATGAGCATGCACTCGGGCGGGATTCGACAACCGACGAGTTTCAACGCGCCGAATTGTTGAGGCTCAATCATCGCCTCGTCGGGGACGCGATCAATCGTCCACTCCGGCAGCGGTTCTCTCAACGGTTGAATTTTGACGGTCGAAGACGGGCGCGCGGGCGGCTCGAATAAATCTTTCGGCTCCGTCGCGTCCGAAGGGCGGGCGGGAAAAACTATTCGGATCGAGCCGCCGTCAATGTTTTCGGCAACGGTGTTGAGTTTGCGACACGATTCAATGAACTGCCTGCCGATTTTTTCTGCCTGCTCGGCGCTCGCCGTCGAAGTTTTACAAAATCCGATCAGCAACGGGGTGAAGATCACCTGCTCGACGCCGCTCTTCGACACGCTCAGAGTGAAGGCGCCGTTGATAATCGCGTTGGCATCGAAAACAAAATTGCCGGCATCGTAAATGATCGGGCGCCCGTTGTAATTCTCCACGCCGTGGAGCAAATGCGAATGACAGCCGAGCACCGCGTCCGCACCGAGATCGATCAGCAGGCGTCCGAGGGTTTTGAGCGCTTCGGAGGGTTCGGTTGCGCCGTTTGTTCCCCAATGCGGAGCGACGAATACGAGATCGGAATGTTTTCGAGCGTCGGCGATCCGATCGGTGAACGCCTCACGCCAGAGCTCGGGTTGGTTGGGCGGCAAATACCAAGTGCCGGGCATGTCGTCGGTGGCGGCGAAGGGTCGCATCGTCGCATCGACGTTGAAGATCGCGATGATCACATCTTTGACACGAATGAAAATCGGTTTTGCAGCCTCGTCGACGTTGGCGCCGGTGCCGACGCGCATGATGCCGACACGATCGAGCAGTTCATTTTGTTCGAGCAGCGCGCCCTCGTAATAATCCTTTGAATGATTGTTGGCGGTGAGCACGAGATCGATGCGCGCGTCGGTAAGAAAGTTGATCAACTCGGGGCGGGCGTGATAATAATACGGTCCGCCTTCGCCCTTATTGATCCCCTGTCGACCTTGATTGGCAATGACGCATTCGAGATTGATGATCCGAAAATCGGCGTCCGACATGATTTTGAGATCGCCGAACGGTTTTTGATGGAGCATTCGATTCATGCGCCGACCGAGATTTACGTCGCCGCCGTAAAAAATCGTTGCCTGTTGCGAACGCTCTTTATTCACTGCCTGCCGATTGAGCATGCCGTCGCCCTCGGCTTTACCCTCGAGCAATGCCTTCGACGGGATCGGATCGTGATCACGATGCGCCAGATACCGTCGATAGGCGACGAAGCCCGAGAGGAAATGCTCCACGTCATCAGTCCGCACTCGAAACGCGTGATGTCGAATGAAGAAACTCCCGACGATCGACAACGGCTTTTTGAAGAACATCGCCAGCTCGGGGTAAAAATATCCGTTCAATAAATTCTTCGCCCGATTTTCCATCGCCGCATAAAAATCGTCCATAGGCACCCGCGCCAACAGATCGCTCATCTCCGGCATTTTCTTTATGCGCTCGAGCATGGTATCAGCCGCCATCATCAATTCGAGCAGCGTCGGAAATTGCGTGTCGCGATGATAGACGAACGGCAGGAACCCCAAAAAATTATTGATGCCGAACTCGAAATACTCCCGCTTGGGCTCATATGTCGTCAACTCATTCGCCGCATACGACAGCCAATGATCGTGATTCTCCCAATGATCCGTCGCGATGAAACGTTTGAACGCCAACTCCGACGCCGCCAGCAATCGATCGTCTTTCGTGAGCGAATACAGCCGCATCATTCCGAACACCGCTTCGCCGTCGTAATACACGATGCGGAACGGCTCCTTCAACGAATAATCCGCCGCGTTGAGCACGTGCACGAAACTGCCGTCGGGATTTTGCATCGAATAAATTCCGCGCGCAATCGATTCCATCAGCGGGATATGTTTTTTCGTCTTCATCAGATAGGAGTGTTTGACGAGCGCCAACAGCGTCATGCCGAGCGCGCCGAGTTTGATCTCGTCGCCCTCGAGATCGACGGGATAAGCGGCGTCGGAGCCGTCCTCGAGCGTGCGGTGTTTGATGAAAGTATCGATGCCGTATTTGAGCGCGCGGTTGATTGCGGCGCCGAGCGTCGAATTTCCGATCCGCCCGTAAGTTTCATAGACGTCGAGCATCGCAAAGATCGAGCTGAAATGTCGGAGCGTGTTGTATGACGGGACGATCTTGTCGAAGCAGGGATAATGCCCGTAGATGAATCGACCGTTTTTCTGAACTTCGCCGGCGAGATATTGAGCGCCGGTTCGAGCGAATTTCAAAAATGATGCGTCGTCGATCGGAGAAATGTCGCGATGCCCGGCGTTGAGCCCCGTGCCGGTGAGCGGGATCGGAGTTTTTTCGTCGTCGGAAATAAATGCGCCTTCGGTTCTGAAGACGACGACCGTCGAAGTGGGCTCGGGCTCCGCGAACTCCTTATTGAAACGCGTCTGATGATATTCGTCAAAGCGCTTCGGTCGAAGGACGCAAAATTTGCTGCCCTCCTTGCCGTCGCGATAAATCATGGCGTTGGCGTTGAGCTCGGATTCGGTGAAGGCGATTTTATATTCGGGATCGAGCGCGACGCCTTGACGGAAATAATTGCGGCGCGTCCGACCGATCAACTTCAAAAAATCCGACCACGTCATTTGTTGCTCCTCGACAACCCAATCCGCGCGGAGGATCGTCGGCTTGGTCGAGCCGAGTGCCGATTTGAGTGAAGTGAGAGCGTCAGTCCAAGCGTCGGCGGGATCGGCGTTGACGGCGTGACGAGTGAGCGCGCGCGTCTTCATGTTTGACGCCGACAAAAACAGCCGACAAGGCTTTACGTCGTAAATGCTTTCGGTATTCAAGAACGCGAGACATAAGCGTCTGGCTAACTGTTCGAGAGACATGTCAATCTCCTTCCTTCGGAGAAAATCTTTGGCGCATTATAACACGTCGACAAAAATCAAAGCAACTTTAAGTGTTTGGTGTGATATAATCGGCGGTGGAGGTGATCACGTTGGACATAAACGAAGTGACGCGCGACAATTGGTTGAGGGCAATCTTCCCCGAGTGGGGCACGTGGCTCGTCGAGGAGATCGAGGCGGAAGAAGTTCCGCGCGGAAATTTCGCCATGTGGTGGCTCGGATGCATGGGAGTGTGGCTCAAGACTTCGGGCTCGACGAATCTGGCGATTGATTTTTGGACGGGGACGGGCAAGCGCACTCACCCGACGACGCCGATGCCGACGACGCATCAGTATTACAAGATGTGCCGGAGTCGGATCACGCAACCGAATTTGAGATTGACGGCGGTTCCGATCGATCCGTTCGCGATGAAAAATCTCGACGCAGTTCTCTCGACGCATTTGCACAGCGATCACATCGATCCGTATGTGGCGGCGGCTGTGCTGAAAAATTGTCCGTCGGCAAAATTCGTCGGACCTCGGGCGTGCGTCGACATTTGGAAGTCATGGGGCGTGCCGACCGATCGATTGATCGAAGTCCGACCGCATGACGAGATCACGATCGGCGATGTAAAGATCACGGCGCTCGAGTCGTTTGATCGGACGACGGTGCTGACGGAATATCGGATCGCGGGCGTCGATTGCTCGATTGATGAGAAGGCGGTCAATTACGTGCTCGAGACGGACGGCGGCGTAATTTATCATGCGGGCGATTCGCATTACGCGGATCGGTTTGTCGAGCACGGCAAGAAATTTTCGATCGATGTGGCGCTCGGAGCGTACGCGCATAATCCGATCGGAATCACCGACAAGATGACGGCGTCGGATTTTATTCGGATGGGAGAATCGCTCGGCGCGAAGGTGATCATACCGATGCACTACGACACGTGGAGCAACTTCCAATCGGACGTGCGCGAGATCGAAGAGCTTTATCGATTGCAGAGTGAGCGGCTCGGCTATAAATTCCACCCGTACATCTGGCAATTGGGCGGCAAGTATGTTTATCCGCGCGATGCCGACAAAAAATATTTTAATTATGAGCGTGGCTTCCCCGACGCGTTTGAAAAGATAATTAGGAATTAGGAATTAGGAATGCGTAATTGTGGACGACGGAGTGGCGGAAAAAAATTTTTTCCCCGCCCACCCGCCCATGAAAAAATTTTTTTCA